>JBGSSZ010000507.1:0-15417 GCA_041736785.1 Limnoglobus sp. | reverse complement strand
TCGCCAAGGTCGGCCAGCGCGGGATTGTCTTCACGCAGCAGCTTCACCAGTTAAGCCGCAGCGGTCAGACGCGACCACAACCCGGCAGCGTGGCCCCCGCATTGGCGAAGGAAGATTTGCGGCTCCGCGGTGCGATGCCTGCCGGCATGAAAGTGCGGGTCGATGTGCCGGCGGGTCTGGCACCCGTCGCCATGGACGCGGTGCCATTGCAGACGGTCCTTGGCCATGTGCTTGAAAACGCCGTCGAGGCTTGCGATGCCAGCAGTGTGATCACTGTGAGTGCCCGGCCTTTGGAATTGAATGCCCCGGACGCTGCGGCGTATCTCGGGCGGGTCAGTCCGGGGTCGCACATCGAAGTGACGGTGCATGACACCGGTTCGGGCATCAAGCCCGAGGTGCGGTCCAAGCTGTTCGCCGAGCCATTCTTCACGACCAAGGTGCGGCATCGCGGGCTGGGACTGGCGATCATCTATCGGATTCTTCACGCTCATCGTGGAGGGGTGCGAATTGACGCAGCCGCCCCGCCCGAAGTTGGGACAGTTGTTCGCGTCGTTCTTCCGCTCGCCGCCGCCCGCCCGGCCATTGTTCAGGCCGCCCGGCACGGTTCATCTTCAATAGGAGGTTAGTCATGGCTTTAGGTGTTCTGGAACGCGTGGGTACGGGCATTCACACGCCGCAACCCACCCGGCAGCCCGTGCCGCTCAGCGAACTCCAAAGCAGCGGCGAAATCCGCCTGCTCATTCTCGACGATGACCCGGCGACCTGCTCGGTCATTCAGGCCGCACTCGCCAACCGCGACTTTACGATCGACACGGTCTCCGATCCCTCGCTTGTCGAAAGCGTGCTGGCCCGTCGGAATCACTACCACATGATCATCATGGATTATGTGATCCCGAGCCTCGACCCCGACACGGTCTTCGGCTGGATCCGCGACAATCAGAGCGAAGCCAACATCGTTGTCGTCACGGGATATCCGTCGGTGGACAGCGCGTTGAACTGCCTCCGCGCCCGCACCTACGACTACCTCACCAAGCCGTTCCAGGTCGAGCAGCTTCGCGACATCGTGATCCGCTGTCTGGAGAGCAAGGGTCTGCTCCGCATGACGGAGGAAGCTCTCCGCGAGAACCTCGGTGCCGCCATTCGCGAACGCCGCAAGGGGCTCGGCTTCACGCTCAGCAACATGAGCGAACGCACCGGCGTGAGCCTCGGCTATCTCAGCCAGATCGAGCTCGGCAAGAACTCCGCGAGCATCGAAACGCTGTATCGCATCTGCCTGGCACTGGGCATCAAGATGAGTGAATTGTTCACCGCCGTGCAGCGGCATTAGGAAATGTTGGCAGTTTCAAAGCCCACCCGTAGCGACGGGTGGGCTTTTTCTTTATTTCAGAAGAAATCCCGGACTTTGCAAACGAATCCTGGAAGCACGTTCTCGCCCATCAGTTCATCGTCCCCGCTGTGTTCGATCCCGCGCATGTTGCCTCGATACACAGTGACGACTTCGCGTTCTGGGTCTACAAACCAGACCAGTTTGACGCCAGCTTCGACATATTGCTTGAGCTTGTTGTGCGTGTCTTTTCGATTGAAATTCGGCGACATGACTTCCACCGCAAGGTCCGGTGGATTGTCGAAATAGGCGATGGGGATAACCGGGTTATCGGCAATATTCCAGTAGCCAACATCGACGCCGCGCATCGATTCCCGCTCGCCGATGATCGGCACACCAACATCGTTGCTGGTAACCCAGCCGAGTTTCCTGGCATCGACAAAATTGAACAACTTGCTGGCGATTCGTGTGCACACGACTCCATGCCGACCTTTGGGCGATGGCACGACAATGACCTCCCCATTGTAAAGCTCAAGTTGCGACCCATCGGCGGGATCATCCATCTGGAGGAACTCCTCAAGCGTCACTCCAGTGGTCATCGTTTTTGGCATAGCTCACTCCTTCAGGCTTTCTCATCATACCACTCACTCCTTCGCCACGTCCACCCACCGCTGGGCCTTTGACGACTCCAGAATCGCGTCGAGGATCAACTGCGTCTCGTAGGCATCACGGAACGTCGGGCTCGCCGGGGTGCCGGTCTCGAGGCCCTGGATGAAGTCCGCGACCTGATGTGTGAAGCTCGCGTCGTAGCCGATCGCGAGGCCGGGCACCCACCAGTTCGCCATATAAGGGTGGTCGGGGCTGTTGTCAGTGACATGGATGCTCTTCCAGCCGCGGATCGCGCTGTCGTCGCTGTAGTCGAACACCTGCAGGCGATGGAGATCGTGAAGATCCCAGAAGATGCTCATGTTCTCGCCGTTGATCTCGAAAGTGTAGAGTGCCTTGTGACCGCGGGCGTAGCGGGTGGATTCGAAGTTGGCGAGCGAGCCGTTCTCGAACTTGCCCATGAACTGGCAGGCGTCGTCGATGCCGACTTTCTCGACCTTGCCGGTGAGATTGTGCAGCCGCTCCTTCACGAAGGTCTCGGTCATGGCACAGACGCTGGTCATTCTGCCGTTGAGCCAGATGGCGGTATCGATGCAGTGTGCGAGGAGATCGCCGCTGACTCCGCTTCCCGCGGCCGCGACATCGAGCCGCCACAGGCCCTGCCCGCCCTGTGGAAGGTCGGCCTTGATGGTCCAGTCCTGCAGAAACTTGGCCCGGTAGTGGAAGATCTTCCCGAGCCGGCCTTCCTCGATCAGCTTCTTCGCCAGCGTCACAGCCGGGATGCGGCGGTAGTTGTACCAGACCATGTTCGCGACCTTGGCCTTCTCCACGGCCGCGACCATCTCCAGGCCTTCCACCGCGTTCATCGCTAGCGGCTTCTCGCAGAGAATCATCTTTCCCGCCGCCGCCGCGGCAATCGCGATCTCCTTGTGCAGATTGTTCGGCACGCAGATGTCGACCACATCGATATCCTTGCGGGCGAGAAGCTTTTTCCAGTCGGTCTCGACGCTGGCGTAGCCCCACTGCTCCGCGAATTTCCTGATCTCGCCCTCGTTGCGTGCACACGCCGCTTGCAGCACCACCTCGTGCTGCGAGGGGAAGAACTGACCGACTTGCTTGTAGGCATTGCTGTGAGCTCTGCCCATGAAGCCGTAGCCGATCATGCCGACGCGGAGAGGTTTCTTCGCCATGTGAAAATCCAAGCACAGAAGAGCCGCAGATCAAACGCAGATTGAAGACGCTCAATCCGAGATCACGTCGACCGCGGGACGAGACTGTTTTCTTGTATTGGAAAAGGCCATCCGCTTGAAGACGGGCTTCGGGCCAAAGTTCATCAGAAAACCGATTTCGATGGAGGTTGCTCGTAGATAATTCAAGAGTTGAGCTTCGTGTTCCGGGCACAGTCGCTCCGTCGCCTTCAATTCGAGGATGACGACGTGTTCCACAACCAGATCTGCTTCAAAAACGCAGAGTTGTTCACCTCGAAAGTACACCTCCAGTCGCACACTGGATTCGACATTCAATCCGTTAGCTACAAGGGCCCTTTTCAGTGCTTGTTCGTAGACCGATTCCAGAAAGCCGAACCCCAACTCATTGTACACGTCATAAAAACAGCCCAAAATCCGGCCCGTTAGTTCCTGATGCTGATAGTCCGGGCCGATGGGGCTTTCCATCCTGACACCTCGTCCGCTGATCTGCGGTCTGAAGCATAACAGTCAAGCAATAATCTGCGTTCTTGTTCTGCGTTGATCTGCGGTTATTTCGAATAATGATCATACACTTCTTTCGCGATCTTCGCGATCACTACCTGGCCGGCGTTATCGGTCACCCAGCGCTGGTCTTCGTTGTCGCTGGTCAGCACGCACAGGGCGATCGGCCTAGTCTTTTTCTTGTCACCGGCGACCGGGACATAAATGATCCCCGCGTCGGTTTTGGACGCGTTCACGGACCCCGTTTTGTGCGCGATAACTGTCCCCTCCGGCAGATATCGCGGGAATTTCTCCTTGTCGTCGTTGCCTTTGAGATGCACGAGCATCGCCTTGCACGCGTCCGCAGAGACGAGCTTGCCGGTGTGGATTTGCTCGAGAATACCGACGGAGTCCCTCGCGGTGGTGCTGCCAAGGCCGTATTTTTCGCCGAACTCCTGACTGAGCCGTGTGTCGCCTCGGTACACTTTGGCGTTGATCTTGGTGTCTTTGAAGCCGAGCGATACCATGCGGTCGTTGACGTTCTTGAGTCCGACCTGATCGATGACGAGGTTCGTGGCCGTGTTGTCACTGAACACCATCATCAATCGTACCGCGTCGCGTACGGCGAGCGTCAAGCCGTCGGAGAAGTGCTGCGAAAGAATCCCCGAGCCCTGGACTTTGTCCGCTTTGGTCAGCGTGATCATCTTCGCGAGATCGATCTTCTTCTCCTCGGCCTGAGCATAGGCTTCAACCATGACTGCCATCTTGATGAGGCTCGCGGTCGGCATGACGGCGTCAGCGTTGATGGCCGTCACCTCGCCGGTGTCGAGGTCCTTCACCATCATTGCGACATTGCCTTTGTGGGCGTCGATGAGGGGTTTGATTTTTTGGGTCAGGTCATCGGCCGCGGCAGCGGTGAATGCGGTGAGCAGGCTGGCGAGTGCAAAGATCGGTTTCAAGTTAGCGTCCTTTTCGTTTGTGGGGCTTCCGGTTCAGCGATTGAAAGACGTCAGCGAGCGGCAGGCGAAAGCCCGGGAGTACGCGACCGCCGTCGAGGGAGCCTGAAGCATCAATCGCGCTGCTGCGATTCGCTTTTGTGTAGATCTCGGCAGTTTGTGAATCCGGGTCAATGATCCACATCAGCCGTGTACCGGACTTGAAGAATTCAATTCGCTTCTGGGCAATCTCAGCCTCGGTGTTGGATTGACTCAGGACTTCGACCGCGAGAGTCGGCGCGATTGGGCAAATCTTGTCGCTGGGAAACTCATCCCCGATCAACGATTCCCATGAAAAGAATGAGACGTCCGGAATGCGAATGTTGCCAATGATCATGCGGACGGGTCCATCCCCGGCGCACACTATTCCGAGGTCGTTGTCCTCCGCGAATTGACCGAGGCGCCGCAGCACAAAGCTGGACATCACCGACTCAGGCGTACCCATGGCTTTCTCCACGAGTGTGCTGTCGACAAGCTCGAAAAGCCGTCTGGAGTCGCCTTCCAAATGGCGAATCACGTCGGCTTCTGTGGCGAGTCCCGGTGGGGGGTCAATTCCGATTCGGTGCAACGGGACGTTGCCGAGTCGATTGACGACATCCTGCAATGTTCCGAGAACAATCACGTTCTTCATGACCATGGTTCGCCTCACGCTGCCGCGTACTTGTCGCGCATCTTATCAAGGAACTTCTTGCTCTGCGCCGTCACGTCCCATGCGCCAGGCCAGAAGCAGAGATCGACGCACCACCAGTTGTTCGGCACGCCCGCACGCTGCAGAGCGGGAAAGAGTTCATCGAAGTTCAGGTCGCCGGTGCCAAACGGATTGTGCGTGCTGGTGTTGTGCTCGTTCAGGCTGCCGTCGCTGTCGATGACGTGCACGTGCGTGATTTTGCCTTGCAGCTTCTGCAGGAGTTCGAGTGCGCCGCCCGCGAGGATCTCTTTCTCGCCCTGATGGTTGGCACCGATCTTCGCCGCCATGTGTGCGTGGCAAGTGTCGAAGAGCACGCCGAAATTCGGATTCCCCTTCGCCCGCACTGCGTCGACGATCGCGACGATCTCGCTTGGCTTGTTGAACACAAACCCCGGCTCGAACTCCCAGCAGATGTTCTGACCAAAGTCCGCGGCGATCTTGCTGCACTTGTCCCACACCGCGATCAACCGCTCCATGCCCGCGGCGTAGCCCAGCTTCTTCCCCTCGTCGGTGTCGAAGTAGTCGGGCGGCAGCACAGTGTCGACGCGGATGGTCGTCACGCCCAAGTCGCCGGCGAAGGCACACCAGCCGAGAAACGCCGTGGTGTATGCTGCCGGGATCTCATCGAGGATGCAGACGCCCGGTGTCTTGAACGCCCAGAGATCGACGGCGATCGCCGAGAGCGTCATCCCGTGATCAGTGATCTCCTTCTTGAGCTTGGCACGGCTCGCTTTCGTGGGATGTGTCACTGGCGTCGGATGTGGACCGAAGCTGCCAAGCTCCACGCCGTCGTAGCCCAGGTCCTGCAGTTTGTGAAGAATGGTGTGAAAGTCGTTGGTCGGCACATCCTGATTGAACAGATACGCCCAGGTGCCGATGGAAATGCGAGCCTTGGCCATGGCCATGAACCTCGGTGGGGGAATGATTTCAGATTACGGATCGCCTTGCAGAGTGGTCAGCAGCAGCACGTTACCAACATGTGACAAAGATATGAGCTTGTGGATCGTCTTAAATCGCGTCGGGATCGCTGCTTCCGGGGAATGAGTAAGTGATGTGAGTTTTCGCTTGCGTGAAACGTCCTCCCGTCAGCAAGGTATTTCCGGCAGACCCGCGCAAGTTCGCCGCAGTTTGAGCGAACATCATGGTATCCCGGCGTGTCGATGGATCGCGTGCCGAGGGACCTGACCACGAGGGAAGAAGATGACGAATGCGATGCGACCCCTGAAACAACGAATCGTGAATGAAAAGCTGCGCGGATATTCCAAGATTTCCCGCGTCGTGTTCGGCGTACCGCAGACCGCGGAGACTCTCGAAGTCGCGACCACGCTCACCAGTGCCGGCTACACGGTCGTGTACGTGAACACAGCCGAGCAAGCTCGCCTGAGCGCTGTCGGTCACACCGATACGGCTGTGATTGTACCCGTCGCCACCGAGGATGAAGGCGGACTGCTGACGACGGCGAAGATTGTGACGGCTCTGCCGACGGCGAAAGTGATTCTGTTCACACTGATCGAAGACGAGCGAGTGGCGCAGTTCGCGGAGTTCATCGATGCGAAGATCGCCTTCGCGAGTGATGGCCCCGCAGCCCTGCTGGCCGCGGTCCAGGACTGACAATTCGACATCGACTTCCGGAACGATTCCGGAAGTCGAATCATTTCTCAACGACCGGTGCAGCACTCGCTGGCGGCTTGCGGAAGCTGTCGACGAATTCGCCGGTCTTCTCGGCGGCGTTCGAGCCGTCAGCTTTGATCTTTTTGGTGTCCACTTCGACGGCGATGTGTTTCTTGCCGTCGCTACCGGGCGTGACGCTGAACGCGTACCAGCCGCGCGAATAGCCGATGGCCACGAAGAGCACGACCACGAGTCCGACGAGTGCGAGAATATTGCGCATGGGTTCCTCCCGAAAGAATCGGGCCCACTGTGCCATCAGGACGCGATGCTGTCCAGTTCAATCGCGTGGCGAAATAGGCAAGCTTCACTCGACAGCGACGGCCACGCTCGATGCGCTCAGATCCACACCGGCGAGGAGTTCCTTCAAGCCTTCCTCTTTCATGCGGCGGATCGCTTCCTGGATCGTCACCCACTGCCGCTGGCGGACGAACTTCTCCGGCCAGAGCTCCTCTTCAGCGATCAGGTTCATGCGATGCACGCTGACGATGTGCCGGCGGTCGTTTTTCTTGTAGCTGTAGCTGCCAAGGGGTACGGGATCGACTTCGCCACGGAGACCGGCTTCTTCCCACGCCTCGCGGGCCGCCGCCTCTTCCGGAGTGTGGCCCGATTCGATATGACCTTTCGGGATCACCCAGCGGGCCGAATCGCGGGAGGTCACCACGCACACGAGTCCTTCGCGCACCGCGAGAACTGCAGCCTGTCGAAGCGGTGTAGGCATGTGTGGCACCTTCCCTGTCTTCCATTGCTATCCTTACCTAACAGTAATAAACGAACTCTGGCAAAGTAAAAGACTGCTTCATCACAATTTCTCGCGCTTGGAGGGCGGAACACGCATGCTCCCGGGATTGACCGTACGCGATGTGATGCACTCGGATGCAGTCTCGGTACCCGCCGACACACCGATCCGCGAAGTGATGCGGCTGATGAACGAACGCCGCATCGGTGCAGTCATGGTCTACAGCGCCGTGCTCAAGCTCGTGGGCATCTTCAGCGAGCGCGATCTGCTCCGCCGCGTGGTGACTGCCGTGCCCGGCTGGCGCGACTACCCCGTGTCGGACTGGATGACTGCCGACCCCTATTCCATCTCCCCGGACATGGGCTGGGATGAAGCCGTCGGTCAACTCAGCAAGCTGGGTGTGCGGCATCTGCCCGTGATCGAAGACAACCACATCATCGGCCTGGTCAGCGCCCGCGGACTGATGAACCGCCGCAGCGAGCACCTCGATCGCGTGATCGGCGAGACCACGTACACTATCCGCGAAGCGAACGAAGAGCTTCTGGCCCGCGATACCGATTTGCGGCAGAGCCTGCGGACAGCGGGCCGCCTGCAGGCGAAACTGATGCTGCCCAAGGCTCCGCCCGACTGGCCGGAGCTTCAGTGGGCTGTCCATTACGAACCAGTCGATCACCTCGGCGGCGACTACTACGACTACGCCCTGCCGGGCACGGAGCATCTGGGCCTGCTGATCGCTGACGCCAGTGGGCACAGCATTGCTGCGGCGATGGTGGCGATCATGACGCGCATCGCATTCTCGGAAGTGTCGTCGCGGACCACCTCGCCGGGCGAAGTGCTGAACGCACTGAATGCCCGATTGCTGGGCGTCGCGGATGAGCGCTTTGTGACGGCGTTCTACGGCGTGCTCGACCGCAACACTCGCACGCTCAAGTACGCCGCGGCGGGGCATCCGGATCCCTACCTCATCGACGGCCGCACCGGCGAGGTGCGAGCCCTGACCACCCGCGGCTTCCTCCTCGGCATCATGCCCGACGAAATCTATGCCGAGTGCGAGGTCACCGTGCAGCCCGGCGACCGCATCGTCTTCTTCACCGACGGCGTCACCGAATCCCGCAACAGCATCGGCGAACTCTTCGGCAACGAACGCCTCAAAGCCTGCCTGCGACCCGAGGACCCGACCGCGATTGTGAACTGCATCATCGAGAGCCAGCGTGCCTTCTGCGACGGCGAACCCGTGACTGACGACGTGACCATCGTTGTGCTGGGGTTTTGATTCGGGTGCGATTCAGTTTACTTGGAATTCGCGACTGTTCCGATGCATTGATAGCCACAGGCTTTTGCCTGCAATGGCTATTTCCGGAGCGTACCGTCGGGCCGCAGACGGCGGAGGTAGTCGCGTAACTCCGCTTCATACGCTGCAATGTCCTTGCCCACAAGCGTCTCAAACGCCAGCCGCGGCGAGGTGCCGGAGTTGATCGCGATCAGATATGTGTCGAGTGCCTGCGTACCGACGAGACGGCGTTCGAACGTCAGATGCATCGCCACGGCCCAGGAGGTGTGATAAGCCATCGTGGCGTCGGTCGCTCGAGGGCGATGCACCTCCACAAAGCCGCCGACGAGGAGATCGTTGAGCGGCATCAGGGCCACGCCCCCCTGGAGTGTCTTGAGCCCGGCCTGCACGGCGTCGAGCCGCTTCTGATCCGCGTGGCCGACACGAAGCTCGTAGCCGTCGAGGATCGGTGTCTCGAAGATCTGCGCGAGACCTTCGTTGAGCCAGCGCGGGAGCGGGCCAGTCCCCTCCCCGGCCTTCACACCCGCCAGCGAGAGTTCGCGATGCACATAGTTGCCGACATAGGCATGAAACGCCTCGTGATAGAGCCGCCCGAAAAACTGAGCCGTGGCCTCGTCGAATTTCCCATCGTTGCGACGATCGGCGATCAGCACCTTCTTCCGCTCCTCCGCGGCGAGGGCCAGGTGCCGCTCACGCTCCGTCCGCGGTGCGGTACGGTACAGATCGGCGATCCGCTTCTCATACTGCGTCACCTCGGCGAGTTGCTCCAGGTGATGGTGCCGTGCTGCGGCGAGGTCGGCACCAAGCTGCCTGAGCTCCGAGCCACACACCACGGCATTCGAGCCCGGATCGAAGAACGCCAGCGGTGGGAAATTCGGCAGTGTGCCACGCGTCTTAAGCACCTGCTGCGAAGCCGTCAGATAATCTTCCTGATTCTTCAACAGATAGATCGTCGTCGGCTGCGGTGACTGTGTCCGCGGCGGCAGGTAGCGCTCATAGGCGATGAAGATCTGCTCAAGCCGCACCGCGGCACGGCGAGTGATCTCGTCCTTGGTTGTCGCGATCAGCTTGAATCGCTCGCTCTCATAACACATCGCATCGCTGAGCTTCGACAGCGCATTCGGCTTGAGTGTCAGGTCCTCGGCTCGCTTCCGCTCCCCGGTCGTCGTCGCATCGAGCTCGGCGAGCTTTTCTTGCAACGTCTTTCGCTCAGCCTCCGACAGGTGGCGAACCGCCTTCACCTCGGCGGTTGGGAAGAAGCAGGTCAGCGTGATCGTCGGTCGACCAATGGGCCGCCGCACCACACGGAAGCGGATGCCCTCCGCTGTCTCCGCCAGCACCAGCCCGGGCAATTTGGCACCGTTGGTGAGCGTGAGCTCCTCCAGTGGCCACGAAGCCTGCATCGGGCTCAGTGCGACAAGAATCAGAGTAGCGAGCATGATGTGATCGTAGCGGACGAAACTGCGATTTGATCCGGCACCAACGAAAAAAACACCTGCCGTGCGGGCAGGTGTTTTCAGGGGCGGAAACGTCTATCGCGGCTTGAGCACGTTCGCGATGCGATTGTGCAGGCCGCTTTCGGTTGTGGATTCCACAACGTGTGAGCCGTCCTGTTCGAGCAGCTTGCGTTCGTGGATTTCGGAGCGATCGACGCTGACACCGTTCGGTGCGTCGATGCCGATTTTCACACGGCCGTTGCCGAGTGCCACGACGGTGACACGAACGTCGTTCGCAATCACAATCGATTCTCCAACCCTTCGAGTCAGCACCAGCATGATGAATCCCTCCAGCGGTACGGCGTGCTGTGAAGCGCACCGGTGGCACAGGGCCACATCCAGGATGAAACGGCAGGAATGAATGCACCGTCCAACGCAGGAGCAGCGCGATCTGCCGGTGGATCAGGGCGGGCAACGTGAGGCGACCAAACGAGGTTTGGCAGCCCGATTCGACAGTGAGGATGAAGCTCCGTCAATCCGCTGACGAATGCTCCATCCAGTGGAGGTTGCCCTTCATGAGCCATCGCAGTATAGACCTGTCCACTGAAGGCTGTCAATTAGCGAAGTCGGAAAAGATGACAAATTCGTTAAAGTTCGCTCACGTTCTGACAACAGACTCACGCTCAAACTGAGAATTCAAAGCCTGATCATCGGTGTTTTTGACCTCACCTGAACTCAGAAGCCCGAATTCTTCCGCTCTTCGTGATCGGCATTCCTTGACCGTGCCGGGCGTTTGCCAAACTGTCTACTCGGCAAGGTTTTCGTTCTTTCCCACGCGAGCACGATTCCCTTCACGCGGGTGCTGCTTATACTGACCGGGTTACTCAACAAACCGAGACTGCTATGAGCCGCCTGCGCGCCGCAAATGTCACCACGGCCCTCGAATTGCCGGGGGTCCAGATCACCAAGAACATCGGCGTGGTTCGTGGTATCGTGGTACGCTCCCGCGGGGTCGGCGGTAATTTCCTCGCCGGACTGCAGACCATCTTCGGCGGCAACATCACCATCTACACCGAGCTTTGCGAGAAAGCCCGCTCCGACGCCTTCAAACAGATGGTCGACCACGCCGAGGACAAAGGTGCCAACGCCATCATCGGCGTGCGCTACGACGCCAACGAAGTCGCAGCCGGTGTCACCGAAGTCCTCTGCTACGGCACCGCGGTCGTCGTCGACCAACCCTGAGCCGACGAACACACGACACAAACTCAAGAATCTAATATCCGTTGACCAGCGGTCGTAGAATCTGCTAGGTTAGGTGTCTCCCCACCTCGCTTAATCCTCTCCCAACGCACGGATTCGACTTCGAGAGGATCGACAATGAAATGGTTTCTCAGGATCGGCGCGGCCGCTGTGGTCGTCGCGGTCGCATTGGCAGCGCTGATGACCGGTCACCGGATCATCGCGATCGCCACCCTCGGTGCCCCGGCGATCTTCGGATCCGTCTGGCTGGCCATCTGTCACGGCCAACGCTGCGGTTACAGCTGAAAGCCACCGACCGCTGGACGGTATCACCGGCATCACTCGCCTGGAGATTCAGCATGGCCCGCTTCAGCAACAAGGTTGTCCTCGTGACGGGCGGCACCAGCGGCATCGGCAAAGCCGCGGCCCTGGCGTTCGCCCGCGAAGGGGCCAAGGTCGTACTCAGCGGTCGCCGCGAAACCGAGGGGCACGCCGTCGTCACCGCGATCACTCAGGCCGGGGGTACCGCGTCGTTCGTGCAGGCCGATGTCGCCAAAGAACGCGACGTGAAGAATCTCGTCGAGCAGACCATCAAAAACTACGGCCGCCTCGACATCGCCTTCAACAACGCCGGCATCGAGACGATGCAGCCCCTCAGTGAGATCACCGAAGCCGAGTACCGCAAGACCTTCGACATCAATGTCTGGGGCGTGATCGCCGCGATGAAGTACGAGATCCCGCAGATGATCGCCGGCGGCGGTGGATCGATCATCAACACGTCGAGCATCGCCGGGCACATCGGCATGGCCGGTGCCGCGGTCTACATCGCCTCGAAGCACGCCGTGGAAGGCCTGACCAAGACTGCGGCTCTGGAAGTGGCCAAGCAGAAAGTGCGCGTGAACGCTGTGGCACCCGGCGCGATTGTCACCGAGATGATCGATCGCTTCACCGGCGGCGAAGACTCCGAGCAGGGCAAATACCTGGCGAGCATGCACCCGGTCGGCCGCATGGGCCGCGTCGAGGAAGTCGTCGCCGCGGTTCTTTATCTCGCAAGCGATGAAGCGTCGTTTACCACCGGCACGTCACTGCCGGTGGACGGCGGGTATTTATCGCAGTGATCTCTGCGTCTTACTGCTGATACCCCGCCTGTTGCAGGCCGCCGGACATCAACTGCTGGGCAGGAGCGAAGTTCGGATCGGCTTTCAGAGCCAGATCCAACTGCTGTCGGCTGGCGTCGGGCTGACCCGCATCGAGTAACTCGCGGGCCATCATCGTGCGGGCTTCCGGTTCGCTGCAGACCTTCATCATCGCCGCAAAGCCCGCTTCATAATTGCCCATGCGGGCATGGGCCAGACCGATGAGCCGCGAATACTTGCGGCTGTCGGGATCGATGCTCATGGCATGTTTCCAGAGCGCAAGTGCGGTCGGCCACTGCTCGAAGCGGCCATACGACAGTGCCGCTTCGTGGGCGAGTTGGGCACTCTTCGGGTGCAGCTTCAGCGCTTCCTGATAGACGAGATCCGCGCGCTCTTTGTCACCTAAGCGGGTATAGAGTCGCCCGATGCCACTCAGGCTCTCGAGGTTCTTCGGATCCTGCTCGAGGGCCTTCTGGAACTTGAGTCGTGCATCGTCGAGGCGACGATCGCGCTCGGAGGCGCTTAACTCATTATTGTTGAATGTGGCATTGACGGTGAGATCGGCGAACATCGCGACGGTGTCGCTGCGGAGCGGCGCGTTGCTCTCTTCCTCAACGACGGGAGTGATCTCGGGTTGCTTGAGCGGACCCGGCGGCGTTTTGTTGAACACCCGCTCGAGCATCGAACCGGTGCTCGTCGCCTGCGGGATCCCGGAGGTGGTCTTCGTCGTCTTGCAGCCGACGGCGGCGGCGAGAAGAATCAAGGTTGCGATGCGGCGGCCGTCCATGGCTCGACTCCTCACCCGCCAATCTTGAGCCAATCCTTACTGAAATTCAGCAATGAAGCTCGCCGACGCCTCGGCCATCAGGTCGCGCGTCAGATGCACGGGTTGCCGTCTGTATCGACAAATCGACTGCACAATTTCCAGCAAATCGCGGCAATCGCTGGCGCGGGGTGTCCGCCCCTGGCTGTAGTAGCGCTCGTAGAGAAAATCGACCGAACTCTCGTCGTAGTTCATGCTCAATTTGCGGCAGTTGGCTTGGAAGATCTTCTCGTAGACCTCCCGCGTCGGGGCGAAGATGCCGACCTTGTGCCGGATGCGGCGCAGGAAAGCGTCGTCCACCAGCGCCTTGGGGTCGAGGTTGGTGCTGAAGATGATGAGTTGCTCGAAGGGGACCTGGAATTTCTTGCCACTCGACACGGTGAGGAAGTCGTGTCGGTCTTCAAGTGGAAGGATCCAGCGGTTGAGGAGTTCCTTGGGGCTGCAAAGCTGCCGACCAAAGTCGTCGATGAGGAACACGCCGCCGTTGGCTTTGAAGTGGATCGGCGCCTGATAGAAGTTGGCTTCCTTGTTGTAGCGCAGATCGAGCATTTCGAGGTTGAGTTCACCGCCCGTCACGATCACGGGCCTGCGGATGCGCACCCAGCGGCCGTCGGCGCTGCCGGTGTTCATCAGTCGCTTGAGGCTCGCGTCCGATTCGTCGCCGAACTCCATCGGCGTGTCGTCGACGGTGTGCAGCGATGGATCGAAGACAGTCACGATATTGTCGTCGGCGATGAAGGCGTAGGGGACGTAGATGCTGCCGCCGGCGGTGTTCATGAAGTCGCCGATGGCGCGGGCCATGGCGGTCTTTCCATTGCCGGGCGGGCCGTAGATGAAGACACTGCGACCGCTGATGATCGCCGGGCCGATCGCGGTGAACATTTCCTCTTTGAGCACGAGGTGCCCGAACGGGGCTCGCAGGGCCTCGGGATAGCACTGCAAACCACTGACGGTCTGGCGGTAGCACTGCTCCACATAGTCTTCGAGCGGCACGGGTGCGGGGCCGATGTACGCGCACTGGCGATAGGCCGATTCCCCGCGGGTGCGGCCAAGTTCGGTCAGACTGAACCGATAGCTCACTTCGCCAACGAGGTCGCCACCGTCGATCTGCAGGAGCTTTTCATCCTTCAGAAACCGCAACGGTGCGAGGATCACCTTGAACGGCAGACAGAGAAACTGCGCAATGTCGCGGCCGATCTGCGGACCGCGGATATAGACCGTCTTCAAGATCATGTCGCAGACAAACGACTGCGACAGACCTGCTTCCTTGAGCGTCTCCGGCGAGGTCGGCGGCTCCGGCGCGGGATTCGACTCCCAGTCGACGATCACCTGCCGCGACATGCTGGTCATGGATGTCATGAAATTCCCCTTCACCGAATTCGGAGTGCGGAATCAAAGAGGTTTGCATTCCGCACTCCGAATTCCGCACTCC
This sequence comes from Limnoglobus sp., assembly GCA_041736785.1. GTDB lineage: Bacteria > Planctomycetota > Planctomycetia > Gemmatales > Gemmataceae > JBGSSZ01. The sequence continues at coordinate 352 of JBGSSZ010000507.1, read as the reverse complement.
GCATTGGATTACTTCTTCCACTTGCCGCGGGTGATGATGAACATCGCGACCGCACCGAAGGCGAGCGTGATGAGCACGACGGCGTTCTGGTTGGCAAACGCGCCGCCCCAGAACTCCTTGAAATCCCGCCAGTAGCGACCGACTGCGCTCGGTTTCGTCACGACCGCGAAGGCGGGTGCCGCCGAGAGGAACAGGACGCTGAGTACACTGAGGAATCGCACGGTTGTGGTCATGACAGATCCTAGTTCAGAAACGCGGAATGGGCCGGGTTGCCGAGCAATCTCGACAACGCGACCCGTCCGGCGAATCGTTCGGCGGCTTACTGATTGATGCCGCCGCCTCCGCCGCCACC
>JBGSSZ010000341.1:0-1729 GCA_041736785.1 Limnoglobus sp. | reverse complement strand
TCGCCCCGGCCATTTACACACCCGAACTGCTCGCGAAACTCGGCAAGAGCCTGCAAGAAGGTGAAGCGGCGAAGGGGGCGGACAAGGCGGTCGCCGACCGGTTGCGTTTCACCCGGCTCGGGTACGAGGTGCTGACCGCGTATATGGCGATGGTGACGGCAGCCGCAACCGAGGTCGATTACAAGGCGGCGGTGGCGGCCGGCGAGCGGGGACTGGCGGCCCGCGAGAAGTTGACGCAGATGAACGCCACGTTCACGACTTACAAGGTGATCGGCGAGCACGGCTATGCGTGGTGGCCAGGCGAGGTGCAGCAGTACAAGGAACTGTTGCCGTTCACCGATGGCACCAAGGGCCAACTGGTGGCGAAACTGCCGCTGGTTTGGAACTTCCGCCGCGATCCCAAGGACGTCGGAGTGAAAGAGGGGTGGGCGAAGCAAGCACCCGATCTGAAGGCGTGGGACGCGCTGCCGAAGCCGGTGTCGGCCGAGGATCGCACGAAGAACGCCGGCAACTGGGAGCAACTGCGTGCCGACCAATACGCACAAGCGCAGGGCGTCATCACCGCCGACTACCAGAGTTACACCGGTCACGCCTGGTACCAGACCGACGTGGAACTGACCGCGGAGCAGGCGGCGGGCAAGCTCAAGTTGCGCTTCCCCGGAATGTTCAACGAGTGCTGGCTGTATATCAACGGCGAGCAGGTGGCCCACCGGCCGTTCAAGGGCGTCTGGTGGATGAACGACTACCGCTTCGAGTGGGATGTGGATGTGGCCGGGAAGTTGAAGCCGGGCAAGAACAGCGTGGTGGTGCGGATCAACAATCCGCACCACTTCGGCGGTCTGTTCCGCCGGCCGTTCCTGTATCGCCCGGTCGGCGGGTGAGAAAGGCTGATCGAACCGCAACCACGACGGAGTGACCGAGCGTCTCGGCGGGAATGCCGGTCTGTTTTCGGTCTCGAAGTGTTCGGCGGACAATTGTGTGATCATCGCCATCGAGATGTCAGGAGTGCGGCTCGACGTGCTTGGCCAGCGAGAGCCGCACCAGTCTCCCCACCGCCGCAACGACCGGTTGGTGGGGAGCATCTCCGTCGGCGATCAGGTTCCAGTCGTCAATCGGCGTAGGCTCGTCCGAACGTGAGCCCCACCCCGTCCATCCCGCCGGTCAGTGCCACCAACTCCGCGATCGCAGCGAGGTCGGCGGCGATCGCTTCGCACAACTGGCGACTGTCGGCCCCCCAGAAGGACGTACCACCGATCACCACCAACCGCGGGCCGGGAGGGAAGACAGCATTCAGGCTCTTCGCCTCTGCGTCGAATTGGGACATCATTGCAGTTCTGTCCTCTCATGTGAACGAGCCACTCAGCGGCGGCGGGGGCCGAGAGGGACGAATCCGAGAAAGACTACATGTTCGCCGTCACGTGCGGCAGTTGAATACTACTCTCGGGCTCGGCGTTTTACTTGACTAACCATTTTCCGGTTGAGACCCGTCGATGCCGCCGTACACTTTGCCCTGCTCAAGTTTGCCGCGGATGAACAGCATGCGGTCGGTGGCCCGCCGGTAGAAGTCGAGCAGCGGACCGGAAACCGACTCGCCCTCAATGACGGCGAGCGCCTGAGTCACCGCTTCGTACGTGGACATGTGGTGACCCGAGTTGTTGCGTCGCAAGGCGGCTCCCGCAAAGGCACGATCCGGCAGTGCAACCTTCACGGCGTCGGCGAGGAGGGGCAG
>JBGSSZ010000426.1:0-2215 GCA_041736785.1 Limnoglobus sp. | reverse complement strand
CCCGCGGCTGCGCCCACGGCCGCGCCTTCGGCGGCATTGTCGCCCGCCCCGTCGGTGTGCACGGTCCTTCCGCTCGAATCCTTCCCTACGAGACCGATCTGGTCATCGCGATAGCCCGCCGCGCGGAGGTCTGCCACGGCCAGATCTGCTTTCGCCCGAGAATCGAAAACACCAACGGTGGTTTTGTTGCGATTCTTCATCATGTCTAACTCCAAAAAATGGGTTTTCTTCCAGGCGTATGCCGGGGAGTGTATTGAAAGGTCTGCAGGTATTGTGCCAGTGCTCACGTGCAACAGCCCACTGCAGGATTGCCTCGTAGGGGGCGATCGAGACGAGGGAAAGTCGTCCGAACCGACAGTATGTGGTTCCTGCTGTGGTACAGTTCGTACTGTGATCGAGGCTCAAGTGGTTGCTCGGGACCGCGCTCGCATCCGAAGAACTCGGCGTGGGCGAGCAAATGAGGATGGTGAGCTAGGAGCTATTAGCTCCGTCACCCTCTAAAACGCCAGGCGCATCCATGAGGCGCGAGAGTGGTTCGAAAACGAACTTGCCGCCGAACGTCAGCGGTTCCGGACTACGCTAGCCAGTATCGGTGACGCCGTTATCAGCACGGATGCTGAAGGCTGAGTTACATACTCATTCTGCATCGCTGTAGTCCTTACCTGGGTGGTCGCATTAGGATTCAGTCGGCCGGCCTCTCGCCGAAGTCTTCCACATCGTGAACGAGGAGTCCCGACAGTTGACACGCTACCACGTCTCCGTCTGTGAACGCGTGTTGATGAAACAGAGGGCATTGCGGCCGCTCGCGATCACGGCGACCGCCTACGGCAGCAGCGACAGGCCGAGATGCCCCGCCCACGGGAAACGCTCGATCTTCGGCGGTAGCACGGCGTCGATGACGACAGTCTTGTCAACGCGGCCGTGGATGACGACACCGTCGCGATCACCGAGCAACGTGTCGAGGGCAGTTTCGAGGTTGCCGAGTGCGGCCGAGAGCCGGGAATCCTCAAAATCCAGGAATTGATCGGCATCGCACAGACCTGCTTCTTCTGCACGAAAACTACTGACGGTCGCAGGGACGCCACGCGTCCGACGCACGTCCAAACGGTCGACGATGCCGGGAGCCTCTGGTTCCTGAGTGCCACGGACAGTCACCAGAATCAAGAATTGAAGGCGGACCCGTCGGTCCGCCTATATTTCCAGGGATCGCCGCACTCGAACTTTCTGCAGTTGGACGGCCGGGCTGCGATCTCGACGGACAAGCAGAAGATCAAGGAATTCTGGAAGCCGATGCTGGCCACCTGGTTCACCGAAGGGATCGATGATCCGAGGATTACCGTTATCGAAGTGGTGCCATCGGAAGGGTATTACTGGGTCACGAAGCATGGCAACACAATCGCGGGCATCAAAATCCTCGTGGATTCGCTGATTGGGAAGACGATCGACGATTCCATCGCAGGCACACTGATGGCATAAACGCGAAGGGCGTCGCAACGGCATTGCGACGCCCTCAACGTACTCTAACCATCACGATTACTTCGCAGCGGCTTCGCGCTTGAGGAGAATCGTGCACTTGTTCTTCGGCGCGCCGGCCGTCGCGGCGTCAGCGGAAGCGTCATGTAGGCAGAGGGCGATGAAGTCGTTGCCCTGCACGGCGACGCCGGTCTTGGCCACCGGAGCCTTGCCCTCGCCTTCGGTCGCCTGGACGTTGACCACGCCCTTCTCGGCGAATTCGATCTTCCACGTCATGCCTGTCTTGCTGCAGGAGAACGTGTTGCCCTTGGCGGTGATCACGGAGTCTTTGGCGTCCGCCACGGGGGCTCCGTCTTTCTCCATGCAGGCGACGACCCAGTTGCCGTCGAGGGACTTGGCCTTGTCGTCTGCGAACACCGTCGGAACAGCGAGCAGAAATGCCGCGAGACAAAGTGCTTTCATCATGAACTCCATAGAGCCGTTCCCGGAAGGGTTGCAGGAAGGACGGCTCCGCGTCCTGCGACCTGTGCATTCTGCACATTGTGTTTTCTCAGCATATCCGATACCGCTCGCTCTTTGGGTTGTTTTACACGTAATTAGTTAGTTAGTGTCCGTCGCAGAACGCAAATATCTCTAGTATTCTCGGTGTTTTTGGGCAAATCGCGCAGCGAAGCTTGCAGGCGTATCGTCTACTTCAGTAGAGAAAGCACTGGTTTTTGCGGAAATACGTCGCCGCAGGCCG
>JBGSSZ010000425.1:0-14917 GCA_041736785.1 Limnoglobus sp. | reverse complement strand
CGGCCTGCGGCGACGTATTTCCGCAAAAACCAGTGCTTTCTCTACTGAAGTAGACGATACGCCTGCAAGCTTCGCTGCGCGATTTGCCCAAAAACACCGAGAATACTAGAGATATTTGCGTTCTGCGACGGACACTAACTACGCGTAAACATGCAGAAATCACCTGCAATGATCCACTGGCAGTGGAGATCACGGCCGTACTTTTCAGCACGTCGTGACGAACCGGTTACGTTTCATTGCGTAAAACAACAGCCCGAACCGAGGAGCTCTATCATGCGCCGATGGCTTGCCGCGATGTCCTGCCTTCTGCCTCTGGCAGTCCACGCCCAGGAGAAACCGTTGCAGTATCCCGAGACTCGTAAAGTCGAGCACGTCGACGACTATCACGGCACCAAGGTCAAAGATCCCTACCGCTGGCTCGAAGACGATGTCCGCACCAGCAGCGAAGTGGCAGCCTGGGTCGAAGCTCAGAACAAGATCACCCAGGCCTACCTCGCCTCGATCCCCGAGCGGGAGCAGATCAAGAACCGCATTACCGAACTCTTCAACTACGAGAAATTCTCCGCTCCCAGCAAACACGGCGGCCGGTACTTCTTCAGCAAAAACGACGGGCTCCAGAACCAGAGCGTGCTCTACTCGCAGGACAGTCTCGACGGCGAACCGCGGATGCTGATCGACCCGAATGCCTGGACGAAAGACGGCACCGTCGCCCTCGCCGGGTTCGCCCCAAGCGACGACGGCAAGCTCGCCGCGTTCGCCAAGGCCTCGGCCGGCTCCGACTGGAACACCTGGCACGTGCTCGACGTCGAGACGGGCAAGATTCACGACGACGAACTCAAATGGATTAAGTTCTCCAACGTGTCGTGGACCAAAGACGGCAAGGGCTTCTACTACAGCCGATTCCCGGAGCCCACCAAGGCGGACACGTTCCAGGCTCTCAATACGAACATGAAGCTCTACTACCACGCCCTCGGCACACCTCAGAGCGCAGACGTGCTCGTCTACGAGCAGCCCGACCATCCGAAGTGGGGCATCAACGGGGCCGTGACCGACGACGGCAAATACCTGGTGATCTTCGCCAGCGACGGCACGACCAGCCGCAAAACGCGCGTGGCGGTCAAGGATCTCACCAAGCCCGACTCGAAGGTGGTCGATGTCATCGCCAATCACGACGACAAGTACGAACTGATCGACAACGACGGCCCGACCTTCTTCTTCAAGACCGAATGGCACGCCCCGCGTGGGCAGGTCATCGCCATCAACATCAACCATCCTGACCCGAAGGATTGGAAGACGATCATCCCCGAGAGCAAGGACACACTCACGAGCGTGAGCATGGTCGGCAATCAATTCATTGCCGACTACCTGCAGGACGCGAAGACAGTGGTGAAGGTCTACGATCCGTCGGGCCAGTTCGTGCGGGATGTGCCGCTGCCCGGCATCGGCACTGCGGGCGGCTTCAGCGGCAAGAAGGCCGACACCGAGACGTTCTACACCTTCGCCAGCTTCGCCACGCCGCCGAGCATCTACCGCTACGACACGACCACCGGCGAGAGCAAGCTCCTCCGCCAGGCCAAAGTGAAATTCGACCCCTCGCAGTACGAGGTCAAGCAGGTCTTCTACCCGAGCAAAGACGGCACAAAGATCCCGATGTTCATCTGCTATAAGAAGGGGCTCAAGCTCGACGGTAACAACCCGACGCTCCTCTACGGCTACGGCGGCTTCAACATCTCGCTCACGCCCAGCTTCAGCGTCAGCCGGCTGGTGTGGATGGAAATGGGCGGTGTCTATGCGGTCGCCAATCTCCGCGGCGGGGGTGAATACGGTGACGCCTGGCACCGAGCCGGCACCAAGCTCAGCAAACAGAATGTCTTCGACGACTTCATCGCAGCCGCGGAGTACCTCATCAAGGAGAAGTACACGCAGCCGTCGAAACTCGCGATCCAGGGCGGCAGCAACGGTGGCCTGCTCGTCGGTGCCTGTATGACCCAACGACCCGATCTCTACGGGGCTTGCCTGCCTGCCGTCGGCGTGATGGATATGCTTCGCTTCCAGAAGTTCACCGCGGGCCGCTATTGGGTCGACGACTACGGCTCCAGCGACAACAAGGACGAGTTCGAAGCACAACTCAAGTACAGCCCGTACCACAACCTCAAGTCCGGCGTGAAGTACCCGGCGACGATGGTGACCACCGCCGACACCGACGACCGCGTGGTGCCGGGCCACAGTTTCAAGTTCACGGCGATGCTGCAGGCGTCTCACGCCGGCAAGACGCCCGTGCTGGCGCGGATCGAGACCAAAGCGGGCCACGGAGCCGGGAAGCCGACCGCGAAGATGATTGAGGAGACGGCGGACCTGTGGGCGTTTCTGGTGAAGACGCTCGGCGTGGACGTGCCGAAGAATTAGTGTTCGATGGTGCTGAGCCGTGTCACGATTCCCGCGTAGTCCGCCAGGCGGTCGCGCGGGCGACCGGCACGGATCTCGAAGCGATTGGGCCAGTTCACGAGGTTCAGGTGATCGCCGGGCCAGCGGTCGAAGTGCTCGCCCCACTCAGCACTGGCCACGCTGACGATGCCGTCGTTGGGGCCTTCCGAGTCCCTCACAATTTTCGATGACAACCACCATTCTGGTCCGAGGAACGGCTCTTCGCACTGCCCGGCGACGCTGAAGTAGCGCACGCCGGGCACGTCTTTGACTGCTTCGTTGAATCGCTGACAGTTTTCGGTGGTGAGATCGACGAACGCTTCGTCCGGGATGCCGAGCGTGCGGAACGCGGGCCGCAGCATCCGCGAGAAGCGGTTCATTCCCCAGTCGGCGAAGCTGGTGCCGCGGTGCGGTGTGCCGATGCTGGTGAGGCTGAGAGCAGGGCAATCGAGCTTGGAGATGGCGTAGCGGGCGTCGAGTCCGCCGAGGCTGTGCCCGAGAATGTGCACGGGCTGACGGCCGACTTCGCGTGCGAGAAACGCTTTCAGTTCACTGGCCCGAGTGACCACGGAGGCTGTCGGCGAAAGCCGCGGCACCAGCACCCGCGGGGCAAAACGACCAAGAAACTCCTCCAGACCCGGGAAGTAGTCCCCAGCCGGGCGACGCAGCGCCACGATAATTCCGCACAGCCCGTGCACGAGCACCAATGGATGATGAAGCTTGGGTGAATCCATCGGCGGCATGCGGGTTGCGTCGCTATAACCAATCCCATCACGGTAGTCCGTCACGAGATGTTCGCAATGGAAATCCCCACCGCGTCGCCCGAAAACACCCGCATCGGCTGGATCGGCACCGGCGTCATGGGCCGCTGGATGTGCCAGCACATCATCGGCAAAGGCTACAGTGCCACAGTCTACAACCGCAGTGCTGAGAAAGCCCAGCCGCTCGTTGACCTGGGAGCCACACTGGCAAAGTCGCCCAGGGAAGTCGCCACGGCCAGTGATGTGATCTTCGCCATCGTCGGATTCCCGAAGGATGTGCGCGATGTGTTCCTCGGCAGCGACGGTGCTCTGGCCGGGGCAAAGGCGGGTGCCGTGCTCGTGGACATGACCACAAGCGAGCCGAGCCTAGCCGTCGAGATCGCCACGACTGCGAACGCCAAAGGCGTGTATGCGCTGGATGCCCCCGTCAGCGGTGGCGACGTCGGTGCCAAAAATGCTGCTCTGTCGATCATGATCGGCGGCGAGAAATCCGTCGTCGATGCCGTCAGGCCGATCTTCGAAACGATGGGCAAGACCATCGTTCATCAGGGCGGCCCGGGCAGCGGGCAGCACACCAAGATGGTCAATCAGATCCTGATCTCCTCCACCATGGTGGCACTTTGCGAAGGGCTGCTCTACGGCTACAAAGCCGGACTTGACCTCGAGACGGTCTTCAAAAGCGTCAGCGTCGGCGCGGCAGGTAGCAAGGCTCTTGAGGTGCTCGGGCCGCGGATTTTGGCCCGCAACTTCGAGCCGGGCTTCTACGTCGAGCACTTCATCAAGGACATGGGCATTGCCTTGGCCGAGGCAGAAAAGATGCACATTTCGCTCCCTGGCCTGGCACTGGCAAAGCAGCTTTACGAAGCCCTGCGGGCTCAGGGTGGCGGCCGCAAGGGCACCCAGGCACTGATCCTCGCACTGGAAGCACTCAGCGGCGTCCAGCGGGAGTCGTAAAACAGAAATGCAGCAGGTTGGGTTCCGTCATTTATTCAAAGGACTCACGTGATTCTCTTCGCGGATTCGACCGCGCTTGTCGTCGGGCTCGTCCTGATTCCGATTCTGATTCTGATCAACGCGTTCTTCGTGGCGGCGGAGTTTGCGCTCGTGGCCCTGCGACGCACCCGCGTCGAGGAACTCGTCAACCAGAAGGTCCCGCGGGCAACATCGCTGCTCAAGGCCATCGACAATCTCAACGACAGCGTAGCCGCGTCGCAACTGGGCATCACCCTGGCCAGTCTTGCGCTCGGTTTCGTCAGCGAGCCAGCGATCCATCAATTGATCCATCCGTTCTTCGATCAGTTGCCCAATTCCTGGCAGGGGCCGATCACCCATGCTCTCTCCATCGTGCTCACGCTGATGGTGATTACGTTTTTGCATGTGGTGTTCGGCGAGCAGATGCCGAAGATCGCGGCCCTGCAGTCGAGTGAGCGCATCGGCCTCTACATCGCTCCGCCATTGAACATCCTTGCCCGCGTTGCCCGGCCGCTCGTCCGGCTGATGAACGGAACCAGCAACATGTTCCTGCGGATGTGCGGCTATCACGCTGCCGGCGAGGAAGGCGAGGTCTACACCGTCAACGAACTCACGCTGCTGATCGAGGACACCGAGGAAGCCGGGTTTCTCGACCGCGAGCAGGCTGAAGTGGTCCGCAATGTCTTCGCCCTTTCCGACAAGCGCGTGCGCGACTGCATGGTGCCGTGGGACAAGGTCTCGTCGCTCGACATCACGATCGGTCAGGAAGAACTGCTGGCCCAGGTGCGGCAGGGCGCCCATACGCGCATGCCCGTCTACGACGGCACGCCCGACAACGTCGTCGGCGTCATCAATACCAAGGATCTCTTCTATCTCTTCAGCCTCAAGGGCGTGGTGGCACTGATCGATGCGGTCTACGAGCCGCTGGAAATGAACGCTGACGACACAGTGTCGGACGCCCTCAAAAAGTTCAAGACCGGGCATCGGCACCTGGCGGTCGTGAAAGACGGCAAACGCGTGTCGGGCATCCTCACTCTCGAAGACGTGCTCGAAGAGATCGTCGGCGACATCGAAGACGAACACGACAAACCGGTCCCCAAGATGCGGCGGACGGTGCTGCAGAAAATCCTCAACCGCCGACGCTCGGGGCGAAAATAGCTGCAAAAACGTGAATCCGCGCGTTTGCTCCCGCCCTCTGAATTCGTAATTTTCCATCACACCACTGGAGCACTCTCATGGCAGTCCGCGTTCAGAAAGAAGCACCGAATTTCACAGCCACCGCTGTGGTCAACGAAGAATTCAAGCAGATCCACCTCAGCGACTACCGCGGCAAGTACGTCATTCTCTTCTTCTATCCGCTCGATTTCACGTTTGTCTGCCCGACCGAGATCATCGCCTTCAGTGACCGCATCAAGGACTTCCACGACCGCAACTGCGAAGTGCTGGGCGTGAGCGTCGACAGCCAGTTCAGTCACCTGGCGTGGATCAAGACGCCGCGTGCCGAGGGTGGCCTGGGCGGCATGAAGTACCCGCTCGTGGCCGACCTGACCAAATCGATCAGCGCCGACTACAACGTGCTCCTCGACGGCGGCATCGCACTGCGGGGGCTCTTCCTCGTTGACAAAGTCGGCGTGGTGCGACACATGGTGGTCAACGACCTGCCGCTCGGTCGCAGCGTCGATGAATCGCTCCGCATGCTCGACGCGTTGCAGTTCTTTGAGAAGCACGGCGAGGTCTGCCCCGCCGACTGGAAGCCCGGTGGCGCGACGATCAAGCCCGGCGTCAAGGAATCGAAAGAGTACTTCGCCAAAGCCGGCAAGTAATGGCGACGCTGTCGGGGAATAGAATTGCAGAACCCTGAGAGCCCGCACCATGACGCCGCCTCGCATTCTGATGTGTCCGCCGGACCACTACGGCATCGAGTATGAAATCAATCCCTGGATGAATCGCTCGCTCGGGGCGGTGCGGCAACTGGCATTTGCACAGTGGACGACGCTCCGCGACACGCTGGCCGGGCTCGGCGTGACGATCGAACTCATGGAGCCGCAGCCGGGGTTGCCCGACCTCGTCTTCACGGCCAACGCGGGGCTGATGTTTCACAATCAGTTTCTCAGCAGCCGCTTCAAGCACGAGGTGCGGGCGAAGGAGTCGCCGTTCTTCGATGCCTGGTTCGCGGCTCACAACTACGACGTGGTGCATCTGCCGGAGCACTCGTATCACGAAGGGGCTGGCGACGCCCTCTTCTGCGGCGACACGTTGTTCGCCGGTTACCGCACGCGCTCCGACGCCGCCAGTCATCAGTGGGTTGGAAACCACTTCGGCATCCGCGTGCTGCCGCTCGAACTCGTCAACCCGCGCTTCTATCACCTCGACACCTGCTTTTGCCCGCTCGCGCCCGGCGAGGCGATTTACTTTCCCGACGCGTTCGACAACTACGGTCATCGCGTGCTGGAGTCGCACGTGAAATCGCTGATCCCGGTCGTGGAGTCAGAGGCGCACCGCTTCGGCTGCAATGCCGTCGTGGTGGGCAAGACCGTGATTCACAACAGCCAATGTCCGCAGTTGGCGGCGAGCCTGGCCGCTGCCGGGTATCGGTCGATCGAAGTGGAGCTCGACGAGTTTTTGAAAGCCGGCGGCAGCGCCAAGTGCCTGACCCTGCGGCTCGACGGCGAAGAAGCCGCGACGTGGAAACTGGAAGGGTGAACACGAGACGCGACCGTAAGGGAGCGAGCAGCATCGCTCCCTTACGGTCGCGTCTCGTGCTCTGTCTCGTGCTCGTTAGCAAGCTCTGTGACGAAAAACATCAGCAGGTTGCGGCCATATTTTCGCACGTCCCACGCTGCGATGTCAGCGATGTCGCTGGTCGGGAAGTTGTCTTCGGCCTGGATCACCAGCACAGAATCAGGCGGCAGCTTGGCACGGATCGCTTCCACCATCGCGATAAACTGCGCCACCTTCGCGGGCTCGAGATCCGGGAACGGAGGGCTCAGAAAGACCGTGACCGGCTCCGGCTTGGGCAGCCAGCGCTCCGCCCAACGGTAGACGTCGCCTTTTACCGCGTGCACCTGTCGCTCAACGCCCCACTGCTTGGCATATTTCTCGATCGCCGCGACGGCTTTGGCGTCGCCCTCGATCAGCCATGATTCCGTCGAACCGCGGCTGATGGCTTCGAGTCCGACGACCCCGCTGCCGGCGAACAGATCATAAAACGCACGGCCAGGCACGGCGTTGCCGAGGATGCTGAAGAGTGCCTCACGCACCCGCTGCGGGGTGGGACGGAGTCCGTTGTGGACATCCAGTACGACCTTTCGGCCGCGCAGCGTCCCGGCGACAATGCGGAGTTCACTGCGGGTGGTTTCGATCTGTTTCATGAACTGATGATCTTACGAAATTCGTCACTCCGCCAACTTATCCAGCAACGGTTCGACGTCGCGGGCACTCACGCTGCCCATGACGGCGATCTGGACCAGGCCGCGTTCGGCGAGGTAGCCGCTCTGACCGGCGATCTGATAGCCCCAGCTTCGACAGAGTTCCACAAACTCAGGAGCACTCAGGCCACGGGTCGGTGCGAAGGTCACGATGGCCGGATTGGCGATCGCTTCGGGTGCGAGAATCGTGAAACCGGCCGCTTCGAGTTTGCTGCGGACCAGACCGCCGACGGCGGCGATCTCGGCGAAGCGGGCCGCACTGCTCGCCTCGGTCGCGAACACTTCCAGAGCCGTGTGCAGGGAATTGATCAGCGGCGAAGGCACCGTGAACCGCGGGCCATCGGTCGTCAGCGCGGAGTGAATGTCGAGATACGTCGGCAGTTTCGCACTCTCGAGATGCGTGAGTGTCTCGGCGTCCGCGAAGACAAACGCGATGCCTGCGTAGCTGCCGATCGCTTTGCCCGAAGCACCCGTGGCCATCCAGACCTCGGACAGATCGAGCGGCACGGTGGCAAGGCTGCTGACGCAATCGACGACGACGCGTTGACCATATTGGCGGGCTAAGGCGATCAGACCGGGGAGATCGTTCAGCACGCCGGTGCTGGTCTCGTGGTGGGTGCCCCAGACCCAGCCGCCACGGGGCATGGCCTTGAACGCCTCTTCGATTTGAGCGAGGTCCCAGGCCTCACCCCAGTGCCAGGCGAGCGTGCGGGGTGCGAGGTTCCAGCGGTGGGTCTGTTTGAGGAGCCGGTTGCCGAATTCACCGCTGACGAGCACCAGCCCGTTTGCGGCTTGAGGATCGGCGGCGAGCGTGGCGGCGACGGCGTCGTTGCCCAGCGTGCCGCTGCCGACGAAGAGGGCAACCGACTTGCCACCCACAAGAGCGGAAAGCTGCTCGCGGACGCGCTCATAGAGCGGCAGGAATTCATCGGCGCGATGGTAGAGGATCGGTTCGCGGAACGCATCCATCACTGCGGGCGCCAGCGCCACCGGGCCCGGCAGCAGGCAAATCGGCGAATCCTGAAGCACCTTGCGGTATCCCCGCTTCGGTGGCTCCAGCGTCGCTGGCATCGATGGTGTCAGGCTCACAATGCGCTCCCCGTCTTCGTTCGGTGTTGTCGCCGGCTCAGGATGTCAATCACGCGGCCCATCGTCTGTTCCAGCTTCTTGAGTGGAAGCCACATGGGCACAAACTGCGCCACTTCCCCCACGGGAGGGCCCAGCGGTTCGAATCCCAAGTGCGTGTAAAGCTTCTGCTGCTCAAGAACGCCGGAAATAATAAAGTGGCTGTAGCCCTCGGCTCGCGCGTGCTGATACAGTTCCCACACCAATCCCATGATCACCGGCGAGTTCCGTTCACTCGGCTCCACCGCCAGAAGGCGGATTTCCACAGGTCGAATCTTTGATTCTAGGAGAATGGACGGATCCGGCAAACGATCTGCCACCGAAAACGGCGGGCTGTCGTGCGCCGAGAGCATCCCGACGACGCGATCCCCCTTGACGGCGACCAGATAGCGGTTCTTGTCGTGGAACTTGTCGACGAGTTCCCCGCTGCCATCGTCGTGGTGCTGCGGGATTTCCTGTACAAATGTCTTGTGGTTCAGCCGATGAATCTGCGCGAAATCGTCGGCCGAGGCGGCAGTTCGATACACATAGTCGTCCCCCGGCCGAAACATGCGATTGTACTCGTGGTGATCGTCAAGGAGCGTCGACATCGGCCCCGTCTTGGGCCCGGGATGAACCTGCCTCCCCTCGGCAGTTCAAACTGGGGCAATTAGGGAATTCACGTAAATAGATAGAGAATGATTGCTTTCCGGGCAAGCAATCCCTCAGCTTCGTCATCAGACGGTGCCAGCCGGAGTTCCGATTCTTCGAATTGGGGGAAAATTACCGTCGTTTGCGGTCAAACGAGGCTGCGAATCGTAAGTCAGCCCTGACTCCTCAACCACCTCGACCGCATGACGCACGAGACCCCCAAACCCGCCTGGGTGGCTGCCCTCGGCAAGGTTCCCAGCGGCCTGTTCATCGTCACCACTGCCGACACCGGGTTTCTCGCCAGTTGGGTCCAGCAGTGTTCATTTGATCCCCCACAGCTTTCCATCGCGATCGCCAAGGGTCGCCCCGTGCTCGAAGCCCTCGGCGTCGGCACCGCGGTCGGGGTCAATGTCATCCCGGAAGGCGGCAAGTCGCTGGTGGCCCACTTCGGCCGAGGTTTCGCACCCGGCGAGCCCGCGTTCGATGGCATTGATGTCGAAACACACGAAGAATCTTCACCCTGTCTGCTGGCGGCTCTCGCCTGGATCGACACCCGCGTGGTGTCGCTCATCGACGCCGGCGATCACATGCTGGTTGTCGCCCGGATAGTGGATGGCCGCGTGCTGGGCGACCATAAACCCACCGTACACACCCGCCGCGATGGCACTCGCTACTGATCGCGGACCGTTGGCACAAAGAGGATCACACTGATGCCGCAGCACGCCAGGCCGGCGGCGCACCACTTGGCCCAGTGCGGGGCTGACGTGAAGAGAATGGTGCTGCCGACCACCAGCAGCACAAGCGTTATGGCGAAGGCTTTGACCCTGGGCCTGATGCCGCGGTGTTCTTCCCAGTCGCGGATGAGGTGACCGAAGTAGGGTGTGCGTCGCAGCCAACGGTGAAGTCGCGGGCTTGAGCGCGCGAAGCAGAAGCTGGCCACGAGGAGGAACGGCGTGGTTGGCAGCACCGGCAGCACGGCCCCGAGATAGCCGAAGCCGACGAAAATCAGCCCCAGTGCGATGTAGAGGCCGCGGATCATTACGCGCGGGCAGTGGCCGGTTTCTTCGGAGCCGCCGTCACGGTCGTGAACTCCTCGCGGGTGCCGATTTCCGCCAGCATGGTCGCTGCACGGTTCCCGTCTGCCACGCTGTCGAAGGTTACGTAGCCCACGAAGCGGCCGTTGAGCACGCTCATGACCAGCCCGTGCAGATTGATGCCGGCCATTTCCCAGGCTTGCGTGAGATGACCGCTGAGCCCGCAGGAATCGTCGCCTTCGACGCGCATCACGATCGGCTCCGGCACCTCGTGCATGCCCGCCGATTTGGCCGCCTGCATGTCGGTTGCACCCGAAATCGGGGCTACATAAAGATCGCCCACCCCTTGCTTGGTGAGCGATCGCTGGCTGTAAACGTATTCGAGATGTGCGCCGCCTTCGGCGAGCGTCTTCAGCTTCGCGGCAATTCCACCCGGCTTGTCCTCCACTTCCGTGTGGTAGACGTGGACCCGCTGCATTTTGAAGCTCATGGGAGGACCCTCCGGAGAGTGTGTCGGAAAACTTTCGCTACCGACGATCATACCCCTGCCCCGCGGGAAAGCAACGGATCGCCAGGCGAGTGAATCCCGAAGCAGTGGGCAGGGTCACGCGAACCGCCGTTGCCGGAGCAGCAGATAATCGAGCAGGGCCTTGTCGAAATTCACGCTCGTGTCGATCGGCACATAGTCCACCCCGGCGAGGCCACACTCGCGCTTCCAGTGCTCCTGAAATTCTCCCAGGCTCTGCAGATAGTCATCGCGGATGCCGCGGGCGTCGACCTCCAGCGTGGCCTCGCTCTCGACATCTTCAAACTCCACCAGCCCGGTGAAGGGGAAATGCACTTCCGCTTCGTCGAGAATGTGAAACAGAATCACTTCGTGTCCGGAGTGCCGAAGACGATAGATGGCCTTCAGCACCGCGTCAGGATCGGCGAGGAGATCGCTGAAGAGCATGATCAGGCACTTGCCGCGGATCAGCGACGCTAATTGTGTGAGCCCATGAGCGATGTCGGTGTTTCCGCTCGGCTTCAGGTTCGCCAGCACCGAGAGGATGGTGCCCAGTTGCGAGCGTTTGCTCTTCGGCGGAATGACCGTGCGGAGTTGATCATCAAAAGTCACCAGGCCCACAGGATCCTGCTGATGGATCATCAGATAGCCGAGTGCCGCTGCCAGGCAGATGCCATATTCAAACTTGGTCAGGCTCTGACGAAATGTATATGACATGGACTTGCTGAGATCCATGACGAGGTACCCCGTCATATTTGTCTCAGCATGATATTTGCGCGTGTAGTATTTTCCCGTCTTGGCGTAGACCTTCCAGTCGAGATCTTTGATATCGTCGCCGGGGCTGTACTTGCGGTGCTCGCTGAACTCCACGGAAAAGCCTTGGAACGGGCTGGCGTGGAGTCCGGTGAGGAAGCCTTCGACGATGAACTTGGCGCGGAGGTCGAGCCGGGCCACCTGCTGGATCACTTCGGGCTTCAGGTACTTTTCGGCCGTGCTCATGCGGGCATTCTATGCAGTCGCTACAGCTTCCCAAGCCGGGCTTCGCGCCGACGGCGGGAAATGCTAGAAATGGCTCCACTGTGGCGGCTCCGCGCGTACGATGCGCCGTGGGAGCCTGGAAATCGTGGAGTATTCGCATGACTCGCATTCTCGTCGCACTGGTCGTTTTGGCGGGTGCTGCCCGCGCGCAAGACACAAAAATTCCGTCCCCTGGCTCGGGCCAACCGATCCCAGCGGGGGTGCCGGCCCTGCCGGTGTCGAACCCCAAAGCGGAGTTCGACAAGCTCCCGCCGAACCTGCAGACGCACCTGCTCGCCTGGGAGCGCACCAACAGCGGCATGCAAACTCTCTACACCGACTGCGAACGCGAACTCACCAATCTCCTCACCAAGAAAAGCACAAAGTGGAAAGGCTCCATTCGCTGCATGAAGCCGAATCTGGCTTACCTGCGCATGGACAACCTCGTCAAGAAAGATGATTTTGAAGCATTCATTTGCGATGGCAAAAGCGTCTACAACTACGTCGGTGCCGACAAGATTGTGCGACAGCATCTCATCCCGCCCGGCGGCAAGGCGGGCGTTGGCGACAACCTGCTTCTCGAATTCATGTCCGGGGGCATGACCGCAGTCGACATTGCAGGCCGCTTCAAAATGAAGCTCCTCAAGGAAGACCAGTATTACATCTATCTGGAAGTCCTGCCTGTATTGAACAAGGACCTCAAAGAGTTCGATTCCCTGATTCTTGTCCTCTATGCCAGCGGTGTGAAGGGCATGGAGTATCTCCCCGCCAAGGTGCAGATGAAATTGAACAACGGCCAGGCAGTGGACGAGTGGACTTTCAAGCAACCGATGGTCAATCCAGCCGGGATCAAAGCAGCGGACTTCTCTTACATCACACCGCCGAAAGACTGGCAGGTGAAGCCTGCCGATCCCACCGTTCGGCCGTGATCTTGAATGACAGCGAAGCCCGCGGACTCTTCCGCGGGCTTTTCTCGTTTTCTCACTTCACTCTCACCATCGCCTGCGCATCATATCACCAGCCCCCTTTTCCCCAGTTTCATGGAGATTCTCATGCGTAAGTTTTCCACGATGTTGTTTGCAGCGGCAATGGCCGTTGTTGTTGTCAGCGGGGCCACGGCCCAGGACGAGAAGAAAAAAGGCAATCGCCCTGGCCAGTTCCAGCGCGGCGGCGCCGGCGGAATGATGGGCGGAGGCAACAGCGTCTTCACCATGATCGGCACCAACAAAGTGCTCCAGGACGAACTCAAGGTCACCGACGACCAGAAGACCAAGCTCGAAGAAGTGGGCAAAGCTGCTCGCGAGAAGATCAGCGAAGCCATGAAGGACGTCAACTTCCGCGAGATGAGCGAAGAGCAGCGCAAGGAACTCACCGAGAAGATGACCAAGCTCCGCGATGAGTCCAAGACCGCCGTCGAAGGCGTGCTGACCGCCGAGCAGAAGAAGCGGGCCAACGAAATCAACTATCAGATGATGGGCACTCGTGCGTTCGCCAATAAGGACGTGCAGGCCGCTCTCAAGATGACCGAAGAGCAGGTCGAGAAGGTCAAGGACATCAACGAAGCTTCACAGAAGGATCTCCGCGAATTGATGCAGGCCGGAGGCTTCGGTCGCGGTCGCGGTGGCGATCAGTCCGAAGAAGATCGCAAGAAGATGGAAGACAATCGCAAGAAGATGGAAGCGCTCCGCAAGGACGCTGAAGAGAAGATCGTCGCTGTGATGACCGACGACCAGAAGAAGCAGTGGAAGGAAATGGTCGGCGAGAAGTTCGACACCAGCAAGCTGCAGCAGGGCGGCACCCGCCGTCAGCGCGACAACTAAGCTGAAAGTATCCAGACGAGCCGGAAGCGTAAGCGACGGGGTTATTTCTTACCCGTCGCTTACGCTTCCGGCTCGTCTGTTGAATGACTGCCCCGTCGCTTACGCTTCCGGCTCGTTATTTCGCAAGTGCATCAATCGTGTCACGCAGCTTCTTCTGAGCCGCGTCGAAAATCGCCTGACCACCTTCGAATTTCGTGTCCGCCATGCCGTCGAAGTAGCCGCGGATCCCTCCGCCCTGATCGACGACAACAATCTTGCTGCTATGATCGAATTCGTCGCCCGGTTTCGGCTCCGCTCGCTTCGTGGCCAGCAGCTTGAAGCCCTTTGTGGCGAACTCGTGCATCTTCGCTTCCGGACCGGTGAGGAACAGCCATCGCTCGGGATCGGCGCCATACTTCTGGGCGTACGTTTTCAAATCTTCGAGCTTGTCCCGTTCGGGGTCGATGGTGAATGTGACGAACTTCACGCCGGGCTTCACTTTGTAGTCATCCTGTAGTTTCGCCATCGTGGCGGCGACCTGCGGGCACGATCCAGTGCAGCGTGTAAAGACAAACGATGCGACCCAGACTTTGCCTTTGAGATCGTCGTTGGTGACGGTCTTGCCGCTGCGTTCGGTGAACGAGAACGCCGGGACGGCGCCAAAGGACTCAGGCACGGCAACCGAAGCTACCGGCCCGGTTTGCGGTTGGCACGACGCGATCGCCACGATCCAGCCAGCCAGAACAATTCTCACGGTGTCGCCTTTCGTAGAGCAGGAAGGAAAATCGCCGAGCCGTCGGTCGTGGGCAAAATCAGCGTGTCGGGGCCAAAGCGCGCTGCGGAGCATCGCGGCAGCAGATCGCGGCTCTTGGCCACGTGCTGATTCACCAGCTTGCCATCGCTCGAATACGCACTCAAATTCCCGGCCAGATCGGTGGTCATCAGCAGATCATCCTGAATCGCGATCGCGAGCAGGTCGTAGTCGCGGGGGTTGCGGTCGATGACCCAGAGCGCCTGCGGCTGACCGGGCTGAACTGCAACGATCGCGCGGTTGTCGACGCTGTACACCACGACGCCGTTTTGAAAGCGATGGAAGCCGAGAGTCGGCTGGCCCGCGGGGATCGCGGGCTTGGCGTCGGGTGCCGGGCGCCAGCGCTGCACCGGATCGCCGGGCTTGTTCATGTCGAAGAGCGCCACCGTGCCGCTCAGGTCGGCGGTGAGA
>JBGSSZ010000420.1:0-9020 GCA_041736785.1 Limnoglobus sp. | reverse complement strand
GAACGCCACGGCGAACCGCTGCCCGATGCCACGCTCGATCTCATCCGCGAGCATCGCGTCGCCCTCAAAGGCCCCTGCACGACCCCCGTCGGCAAGGGCTTCCGCAGCATCAATGTCCGCCTCCGCAAGGGGCTCGAGCTCTTCGCCAGCGTCCGGCCCGTCAAGACCATGACCGGCGTGAAGGTGCCCTACACCGACGTCGATCTCATCGTCGTCCGCGAAAACACCGAAGGCCTCTACTCCGGGCTCGAGCACCAAGTCGTCCCCGGCGTCGTCGAGAGCGTCCGGCTCATTACGAAAACCGCGGCCGAGCGGATCGTCCGTTATGCGTTCGAATACTCCCGCTACAACGCCCGGCGGAAGGTCACGTTCTGTCACAAAGCCGACGTAATGAAGATGTCAGACGGGCTCTTTCTCGATTGCGCCCGGGCCGTGGCGGACGATTATCCGTTCCTGCAATTCGAAGAAAAGCCGATCGACAATGTCTGTCTCGAGCTGGCCCAGGATCCCACCCGCTACGATGTGCTGGTGATGGAGAATCTGTTCGGCGATGTGATCAGCGATTTGTGTGCCGGCCTGGTGGGTGGCCTCGGCATCGTGCCTGGTGCGAATTTCGGCGTGAAATACGCAGTGTTTGAAGCAGTTCACGGTAGCGCGCCCGACATTTCCGGCAAAGGGCTGGCGAACCCGATCGCCGCGATCCGCAGCTCCGCGATGATGCTGCATCACATCGGCGAACGGGACGCGGGCATGAAGATCGAAGCCGCCGTCGCCAAGGCGCTCGCTCGTGGCGCCAAGCTCACGCCGGACCTGGGTGGCGATGGCACCACTGCCACCGTCACGCGGGAGATTATCTGGAATCTGTAAGCGTCAGCCGACCCGGACTGCACTGTTGAGTTCGCCGGCGAGGAACACGCTGCCGGTGATCGCGATCAGATCTTCACACCCAGCAGCAGCACGAGCGATGTGCCAGGCCTGCATGGCGGGCACAATGATTTGCTTCTCCACTGTCGCAGGTAGCAAGGATGCCAATTTCTCCGGCGGTACACAGCGGGGATTATTGCCATATTGCGTCAGGATGAAGGCATCAAAAAATAATGCCAGAATTGGCAGCATCAATTCATATTGCTTGTCACTCGACACCGCGAAGATGCAGGTTTTCTTCCCTGTTGCCGGGAATGAGGACCTCACTGTTTTGACCAGGGCTTCAATCGAAGGCACATTATGGGCGCAATCCAGAATCACCCGCGGCGACTCGCTCACGACCTCGATCCGCGCCGGCCAGTCCACTTCCGCGAGTGCCCGGGCGTCGCAGTCGAACAGCACCTTCGCCGCCTCCAGTGCGATGGCGGCGTTGACGCGCTGATGCTCCCCTTGCAGGCTCAGTGGCTCCGCAGCGGCTTGAAAATCAATGCCATACTCCCGGCACGTCGCGTCATTCTCGCTCGCCACGCGGCGGATCACTTCGCGCGGCCCCGGCTCCGTCACGCCACTGATCACAAGCACGCCGGGCTTGATAATGCCCGCTTTCTGAAAGGCAATCTCTTCCAGCGTGCCACCCAACTGCGACATGTGGTCGAAACCAATATTGGTAATGACCGACACTGCGGGATGACAGACATTGGTGCTGTCGAACCGGCCGCCGAGGCCGACTTCAATAATCGCCAGGCCGACGCGATTCCGCTGAAAATGCATCCATCCCATCGCGGTGACGATTTCAAAAAATGTCACTGGTGAATAGGGGCCGGCGTCCAGATCATCGATGACAGGTTTGAGCACTGTCATCAATGCAGCCAGATCGTTCTCCGAGATCGGCACACCGTCGATCTGGATGCGTTCTTCGACTCGCATCAGATGCGGCGACGTGAAAAGCCCGACTTTGCGGCCCGCAGCACGGGCGAGAGCGGCGATCATGGCCGCGGTGGAGCCTTTGCCCTTGGTGCCGGCGATGTGAACAATTTCGAGCTCATCCTGCGGGTTGCCGAGGCGGTGGAGCAGTTCGCGCATCCGCTCCAGCTTGAGATCCTCAGGCCGTGCGGCGCGGGTCTCATAGTTGATGCGGCTGTACCAGAAGCGGATGGCTTCGTCGTAAGTCATGCGCGAGCGGGCCGTAAAGAAGCCAGTATATGCCCCGCACGCGCGTTTACCGATTCCGCCGTAATGACGCGAGCACGACCTGCTTCAGCCGCGTCGGCATGGCGTCGATCTCGGCTTCGTTCAGTTTGCCGTCAGAGTTTTTATCGTAGACACCCAAGGCTTTCTGAAAGCGTTCGGGGATGGGCATACCGCCGGCGGGGATCTTCACCTCGGTCTCCGACTCGACGAGCTCGGTCTTCGATTTGCGATCGACCACATACTCCAGATAGCCGAGGTGCATTTCGTCGCTGGTCTGCGGGCCCCACTTCACCCGCTTTGTCGGGTCGGGGTTCGCCGGGTTGTTGCTGCTGTTGTCGTACCAGACGGTGAAGGTGAACGTGCTCCCCTTTTTCACCGCAAGCGGCTCGGCCAACTGATAGCGAAGCTGCCAGTTGAAATCGTAGTGCGGGACATCGAGCAGGGTCGTGGTCACGCCGTCGGGCGTGGTCAGTTCATAGCGGCAGGCGTGGGCCCGCAGGTGCATGTGCGGCATCAGGCTCACGAGCGTCACATCCGCGGGTGTCCGCAGCTTGGCCACCTCCTTGTGATTCTCCGCTTGTGGGGGAATGCTGATACGGGTGCTGGCCACGCTCGCCACCTTGGCTTCGGTGCTCGGTGGCCCTTTGGCAAACGTGATGCCGAGCCGCGTCTGATCGCTCGTGGCTTTGCCGTTCGGCGTGTAGTGCATCTGGAAGCGAAGCGTGGCCCCCTTCGGCAGCAATCGTGCCTGACCGTCGGGCAGGATCGTGTACGCGTTCCCCGGCACATAGGCGGCGAAGTAACCCTGACGCTCGTCGTCGACGCGGATGCGGAAGCCGCCACCCGGCAGTCGGGCCAGCGGATTGCCTTTCGGCAGCACATGCACGAGAGCATGGTGCACGACCTCGCGGGCCGTCGGCTGGATCTCCACCGCCTGCACCCATTTGTCCTCGTCGAAGTTCGTCTCCACCGAGATCATCTGATACGGCATGATGCCCGTCGCTTTCACCGCGACCGGCTTGGGAAGCTGGAAGACCGCGTCGGGTTTGCCGATGCTCCAGGAGCTCTTGAACTCCCGCGGCGTGGGTGCGTCGGTCGCTTCGCCCATCGGTCGATCGCTCGCCAGCCACGCCAACAAGTCGGCCTTGTCCGCAGCGGAGAGCGAGCGGTCATTCTTGAAGGGCGAGTGCGTGCCCTCCTTCACCGGTCCAGCGAACCAGGGCGGCATCGTGCCATCGGTCAACACTTTGCGGATTGCTCCACGCTGCCGCACGACGTCGTCGTAGCTGGCGAGCGGAAACGGCCCCACGCCGCCGTCACGGTGGCATTCGAGGCAGTTCTGCTGCACGATCCGCGAGATGCGATTGTGATAAGTCACGCCGACTGTGGTCGTGGGTTTCGCGAGATCGAGGTCGCACCCCGGTGCAGTCGTGGCCGACACCTCCGGTTCCTTGCCGTCGAGCAGCTTGGTCAGTGCGTGCCGCAAGAATTCGTGCTTCGGTGCGTCCGTGGCGTAACCGATGCCGTACTGGTCGTCGATCGCGCCGCGATAGCGGATGGTGCGGGCGGCATCGAGCACGAACACATCGGTCGTGGACGCGGCTCCGAGTGCCGTTGCGAGCTTGCCATCACGGTCGAGAACATACCGGCCCTGGAATGGCGATTTCGCCGTGGCGTCGGTCGGGTTCACGAAGAGAAACGACACACCTTTCGCGGCGAACTCAGTTTCAAGCTTCGCCAGCGTTGGGGCGTACTTCCGGCAGAGGGGGCAGGTGTCGTTGGTCAGGGCGACCACGAGAAACTTGTCCGACTTGAAATCGGCCAATGTGCTGGCGGTACCATTCAGATCGGTGAAGCTGGTGTTCGGAACGAGCCGCCCGACGCCGCCTTCGGCGGGTTTGAGCGGTCGGGCCACCTCGGCCGCACTAACTCCGAAAGCCATCATCGCCATCACAATTGCCGTACGCATGAGCCAAATCCTCAGACGAGTCCGAGAGCATACCATGCGAAGGGTCAACTTGTTTCAAAGCCGGGCATCACTTCGTCTTCGGGCAGGGACGCTACGAGCTTCCGCATGATGAGCACATCCTCTTCGCTGACGCCTTCCCGGCGCTGGTAGCGGCGTTCGATGGCGTCGAGCAGTTCCTCCCACATCGCCCGCGTGATCTGCGCAGTGCGCGTCCATTCCTCGCGGCGGTGGTGTTTGACTTTGAAGCGCCACTGCCGGGCGAACTTCTCCGCACAGACCCAGCGTTTTTCCCCCGTGGCGGGGTCGGCATCGATCCATTGCACGTCGCGACTCATAATGAAAGCATACGGGAAAGGGCCGAACCATGCTGGTCTGCGAAGTCGGGAAATGTGCGATTCATTCGCTGTCGTTCACTGCGGACGGAGGTCGACTGCTGGTCGTGGGTAATTCGTCAAGCGAACATAGTGCCGTGTATGATGTCGAACCATTCATCGGCAACCAGGAAATACTCCACATTGAACCGTGGCGCATGTACCGCCATGAAGAAAATCCGGACAATGGGATTATCACCATACCTGCTTATGACCCCATCACCATTCACCGAGTTCGCACTCATCCGACTGATGTCACTCAATTCGTAGTGGGATGCAGAAATGGTTGGTTGTTTGTCACGGTAGAGGATCGCGACCCGCATATTGCGAGAATGGACGCACTAAGTTTGGAATTCATCGACGACACCACATTATTCGTCGGCTATGGAGAACGCTACAAAGAATCACCGGGCCGTGTGGAGATCTGGCAGCTGAGCGATCCGCTACGCCGCAAGGAACCGCACTTTGTAGAACCGAAGGGCGTCATGGACGTCGCGGTCGATCGGAGCGGAGGCCTGTTGGCCTGGTCGACGGGTCAACGTCGGGTCGTGGTCTGGGATCCACGCCGACAGGATCCGATCAGAATTTCTCTGAAATCGACCAGCTATCACATTTGCTTCCATCCCGAGGGTCAGCATCTTGCTGCGGCTCAGGATCGCGGGGCAGTCATTCTGGACATCGCCAAACGGCACCAGACGCAGGAAATGAAAGGCCACACCGGCCGCATCACCTGTCTGGCCTATCGCCCTGATGGTCGCGTGCTGGCCACCGGCAGCTGGGATCAGACCGTGCGACTCTGGGAGGTCTCGACGGGGAAGTTCATCACCGCGCTCAGCGGCCCGACCGGACGAATCTACACACTGGCCTACGACGCGGATGGTCTGCGCTTAGCCGTCGCTGGCGATGCGGGAAACGTCGTCATTTGGGACGTGGATTGATCTGGCCTACAAGCTCGCCCGACGCGTGTGCCAGTCGGTTGCGGCCTCGTACATGCGTGCGATGCGGAACATGCGGTCTTCGTCGAATGGTTTCGCCAGCAGTTGCAGGCCGATGGGCAGGTTTGACTTCGTGAAGCCGCAGGGCACGCTCATTCCCGCGATCCCGGCGAGGTTGCAACTGATCGTGTAGATGTCGCTGAGATACATCGCCAGCGGGTCGGCGGATTTCTCGCCGATCTTGAACGCTGCCGTGGGTGCGGTCGGGCCCATGATCACATCACAGTCCTGAAACGCTGTGTCGAAATCCTGCTTGATCAGCCGGCGGACCTTCAGAGCTTGGAGATAGTATGCATCTTTGTAGCCGCTGCTGAGGGCGTAGGTGCCGAGCATGATCCGGCGCTGGACTTCCTTGCCGAACGCCTCACCGCGGGACTTGGAATAGGTGCGGATGAGGTCGGCTTTGTCTTTGGTGCGATGGCCGTAGTGCATGCCATCGAAGCGAGCGAGATTCGACGACGCCTCCGCGGTGGCGACCAGATAATACACGGCGATTGCATACGGGCTATGCGGCAGCGAGACATCAATAAGTTTGGCACCGAGCTTTTCATACTCTTTGAGCGCGGCCTTCACATTCATTTCGATTTCTGGATTCAGCCCTTCGCCGAAGAATTCCTTCGGCACGCCGATGCGCAATCCCTTCACACCTTCATTGAATGTCTGCGTATACGGCGGCACCGGCTCATCGACGCTGGTGCTGTCGCGATAATCGTGGCCAGCGATGGCTTCGAGGACGAGAGCGCAATCGGCCACGTCGTGCGAGAAGACGCCGACCTGGTCGAGTGAACTGGCGAACGCGATCAGGCCGTAGCGGCTGACGCGGCCGTAGGTGGGTTTGATACCGACAAGGCCGCAGAGGCTCGCCGGCTGGCGGATCGAGCCGCCGGTGTCGGTGCCGAGGCTGACTGGTGCCATGCACCCCGCGACAGCCGCGGCCGAGCCGCCTGAGGAGCCGCCGGGGATGCGCTCGAGATCCCACGGATTGCGGGTGGTCTTGTAGGCGCTGTTCTCCGTGCTGGAGCCCATCGCGAACTCATCCATGTTGGTCTTGCCGATCAGCACCGCGTTCGCGGCTTTCAGCTTCTCGATCGTGTGAGCGTCGTAAGGCGGGATGAAATTCTCGAGGATCTTGCTGCTACACGTGGTGCGTACGCCCCTGGTGCAGAGCACATCTTTGATCGCCACGGGAATACCGGCCAGGGTACCGAGCTTCTCGCCATTTGCGCGTTTGGCATCGATCGCCGCGGCCTGGGCTTTCACGCTCGCTTCGTCGACCAGCATGAACGCCTGGACCTTCGGCTCGCGAGCCTGAATCGCCGCGAGGTAAGCATCGGCGATCTCCACTGCGGAAACTGATTGAGCGGCCTGCATGGCTAGCAATTCAGTTGCAGTGGCTTCGATCAAACTCATGATCACGATCCAAAGAAATCGATGGTAGCCGCAGGCTTCAGCCTGCGGAGTCTGTCACCGTGGCGCAGGCTGAAGCCTGCGCCTACCAATTCAATGGCTGACCGGTTCATCCGACTCGAACACTGCGGGCACACCGAAGTAGTCGGCCAGCCGGCTCGGCGCGTTGGCGAGAGCCTCGTCCGGCGTCAGGCTCGGCGTCGGCTCGTCCATGCGGAAGACGTTCGACAGCGGCAGCGGGTGCGCCAGCGGCTCGACGCCATCGGTGTTGAGCCCTTTCAGTTGATCGACGTAGTTCAAGATCGCGGAGAGTTGGGCCTGCATCATCATCAGGTCGGCGTCGCTCATTTCGAGGCGGGAGAGCTTGGCGACTTTGCGGGCTTCTTCGAGTGAGAGCGACATGGCCGGCCCCGGAATGAAAACGCACGCCGGATCGGCGTGCGGAAAGCGAGACGAGTCGAAATCACATATTGCTGAACGGCTCGCGCTTGATCGGCTTGACCACGAGCCCGCTCTTGATGGCGGCGGCCGAAGCCCAGACGCGCTTGGTCTCGCCGTCGATCACGCAGGTGACCTTCTGCAGATTCGGCTTGTACTTGCGGCGGCTGATGCCGGTGATCTTCTTACCGATCCCGCC
This sequence comes from Limnoglobus sp., assembly GCA_041736785.1. GTDB lineage: Bacteria > Planctomycetota > Planctomycetia > Gemmatales > Gemmataceae > JBGSSZ01. The sequence continues at coordinate 1,526 of JBGSSZ010000420.1, read as the reverse complement.
GAGGTATTTCGCCTTACCGCGGTAGGTCTTCTGATTGCCCATGGCGCTGGTGCGCCCGGTGAATTCGCAAGTCTTGGCCATGACGGATCTCGAAAAAGTCAGACTGAGATCTTACGAATGCAACCCGGCGCGGCAAGAGCATTTACACTCGTATCGCGGCATCACTCGACCGCCAGATCCTCGTACAGCTTCTGGAGGGCTTCGCTTTCGATCTGTCGCACGCGTTCGCGGGTCAGGCCCAGGCTCTCGCCGATCTCTTTGAGCGTCTTCGGCTCCTCGGCATCGAGGCCAAAACGCATCTTCAGCACCGTCGCCTCGCGCTTGTCCATCTTCTCCAGCAACACCAACACGTGCTTGAGGTCGTCGGTCTCAACCATTTCATTGTCGGGTGTGCGACTGTTGCCGTCGGGTAGCATCTCCTCGATGCTCCAGCCCCCTTCGCCTGTCGTCTCGGCCTGCGGTGCAGCGTTGTAGACGCGGATCGCCTTCTTGATGATGTTCAGCTTCTTCTTCGGCAGTCCCAGCAATCGGGCCGTCTCTTCGGGAGTCGGCGGGCGGCCCAGCTCGTCGGTCAGCTTGTTCGTCGCACGCCGCCACTTGGCCAGCAGCTCCACCATGTAGGCGGGGATGCGAATAGTCTTTGCCGTGTTGACGAGGGCCCGCTTGATGCTCTGCTTGATCCAGTAGCTGGCATAGGTGCTGAAGCGGGTGTTCATGGTCGGGTCGAAGCCTTCGACGGCACGCAGCAGGCCCAGATTGCCTTCTTCGATGAGATCCTGAAGTGCGAGGCCCTTCCCGGTGTAACCGCGGGCGATGTTCACGACGAGGCGCAGGTTGGCGCGGACCATGCGGTCGCGGGCCTCGGTGCTGCCGGTGGCGATGGCGCGCGCAAGCTCCTTCTCCTGGTCGGCGGTGAGCAGCGAGGTCTCGTTGATCTCGCGCAGATACGTTTCAAGCGGCGATTGAACCGCTTCCGGGCGGACGCGACGGAGTCGGGACATGGAGTGCTTCCTGTCAGCGGTATCCAGCGGCTCATCATCATATCGAATGCCGCAGTCGGTTCCGGGGTTGAGCGTCCTTGCCCTGCCCCGTTGCTCGTTATCGGCCATTGATCCGACAACTCGGCATCGTGCGGTGACGGCGAATCAATTTGAAACGAATCGAAAGCGGCATCGCGGTCACAATGCCTACAACCTGAAATCGTTCCCCACTCGCACTGTCTTCGTAACCGATCCACTCGCAAAAGCCGATTTCCGGTCAACCCGTGGCCCGGTGTCGGGTTCGCCGACAGTTTATAGGTCGCAAAAAGTCCAATTGCAACCGATATTCCGACGACAGCAAAAATGACGGCTGCGGTAGACAGGAAGTTTGCGGTCAGTTGCGAATAGTTAGTGTCCGTCGCAGAACGCAAATATCTCTAGTATTCTCGGTGTTTTTGGGCAAATCGCGCAGCGAAGCTTGCAGGCGTATCGTCTACTTCAGTAGAGAAAGCACTGGTTTTTGCGGAAATACGTCGCCGCAGGCCG
>JBGSSZ010000418.1:0-8309 GCA_041736785.1 Limnoglobus sp. | reverse complement strand
GACATCGACCCCGGCCCGGATCAGGCTCTCGGCCCGCTCATATTCGTGGACCCCGATCGCCGCACCCACCCGCAGCCGACCGCGGCTGTCTTTGCACGCTTGCGGGTAGTTCTGGGTCTTGTCGATGTCCTTGATCGTAATCAAGCCCCTTAGTCGGTATAAATCGTCCACCAGGAGAAGTTTCTCCACTTTATTTCGAGTGAATATGCGTTCCGCATCCGGCAGCGTGGTGTTTTCGGGTGCGGTGACGAGGTTGGCCTTGGTCATCACCTCGCTGAGTTTCTGCTCGTTGTCGGTGAGGAACTTCAAGTCGCGGCGCGTGAGGATGCCTTTGAGGTAGCCGCCGTCGATGGTGATCGGCACGCCGCTGATGTGGTGCGTCTCCATGAGCTTGCGGGCACTCCCGACGGTGTCGTCGGGGTCGAGCGTGACCGGGTCGGTGATGATGCCGTTCTCCGATCGCTTGACCTTGTCCACTTCACGGGTCTGGGCGGCAACGCTGAGGTTCTTGTGGATGATGCCGATGCCCCCTTCCTGAGCGAGTGCGATCGCGAGTTCGCTCTCGGTGACGGTGTCCATCGGGCTCGAGACGATCGGGATGTTGATGCGGATGTTGCGGGTGAGCAGCGTCTGGACGTTCACGCTCGACGGCACGAGATCGCTGTAGCCCGGCTCGAGGAGGACATCGTCGAACGTGATGCCCTGATATGCGATGCGGTCGTGCATGTGTGCTCCTTCAGAGAGAAGGGGCATTATAGAGAGAGCCGTCAAAGCCCACCCGTTGCAACGAGTGGGCTTATCGCAGATTACTCACGCCGATTGCCGAAGCGGTTCAGACTCTTCACCGATGCTCGCCAGCAGCTTGTTCCACGCCTCGGCGGGGCAGGGGTGGTCGAAGCTGAGCTTCTCCAATTCTCGCAGCAGTTCGCTGGCGTCCGCGAACGGGCGGTCGAGGCTGACGATGTCGCCCATGCCGCTCTCTGCTCCGGCTTCCAGGCGGCGGACCACGGCGGCAAGCTCGGCCGGGAAGGGTTTGCCCTTGCCCACACGACGTTTGGCGCCGATCTGGCTCCAGCCGAATGCCACGCGACCGAGGCTGCGGAGGTCGCCAGCGGGGAGCGGATCGAAGAGGGCAACGCCCATGCCCGGCTCGCCGAGGCCGAGGAGCTTCAATGTGCCGTCCACTGTGAGCAGGAAATTCTCCGCGGCGATGCGGCCATGCACGAGTTGGTTCTGATGAATGTGCTCGACAGCCCGGGCAGCATCGGTCATGAGCCGCAGCCAGACGCCGGGCGTCGCGGCGAGTGCGGGCCAGTCGCTCGACGGCAACCCACTCACCGCTTCCACGAGGGCCGCAGGTCGACCATTCACATCCAGCACGTCCAGCACATTGGCCAGGTTCGGGTGATTCGCCTCTGTGGCGGCTTTGAAGCGCTCACGGTATTCGTCGCGGCCGTCGTTATCCGCCAACACTCGCAGCACGGTGGGTACGTGGCTCCGCTCCGGGTCGTAGACACGATAGATGCTCTCCCGCGGCGTGGCCCGGACGCGATCGACCACGCGGAAGCGGCCGAGGCTCAAGCCATCGAGGTTACCGGCTTCGATCAGGGCAAGCTGATAGAGCGTGACGACACCGCTGGCGAGGAGCGTCTGCCGCAGTGTTTTCCGCTGGCGACGGGCTTCATTGCCAAGAGCCACCAGCGCATTGCCATCGATCAGCCCGCGACTCCTCAGAAGCTCGCCGAGCCGGGCGTCTTCGGGTTCTTCACCGCTGACGTCTTCGTCCTTCGTTCTTACTTCTTCCTTCTCTTCCAGATCCCAGCTTGGCATATCGGTGTCGTCAACAGGTCGACCCGCTGCGAGTTGACGCAGCTTGGCTCGATACCACTCGCGCATGTCGGCGAGGTGCCGCTCCATCTCGTTGCGTTTGTCGTTGGCGATGCGCTGCTCGGCTTCCATCTCTGCGGTGCGGCGAGCAAGATCCGCCTGGAGTGTCTTGAGCCGTTCCGACGCCGCGTCGAGTTCGTGCTGGCGGTCATCGTTGCGGAAGTCCTGATTCTTCAGGCTCTTCTTGAGGTCGCCCACCTTGGCTTGCCAGTCGTGAAGTTGCTGGCGGAATTCGCTGACGGCGACGCGGTGCTCGCTGCGGGCCTGATCGAGCATGAGTTCGCGTTGCCGCATCTGCTCGCTTTCCGCCTGGAGGGCGAACCGCGACTGCCGTGCGAATTCGTGAAGTTCGGTGAGTTGACCGCGTAGCACCTCGCGTGCACTAGCGAGTTTTTCAAGGGCCGCCGTCGCCTGGTGTTCGATTTCCGGCACCTGTCGGCGAAGCTCGGCCACCTGCTCCGCGACCTGGCTGCGGAAGGTCTCCGTCTGGCTCTGTTCTGCCTCCCACGACTGGCGGGATTCAAAGAGACTCTTCCGCTCGGCCGCCATTGCGGTGCCGACCTCTTTCATGCGGGCGACCTGCCGGGCCATCGCGTCTTCGCGCTCGACGAGCCCGGCGATCTGCGACTCCACCTCGGCGCTCTTGCTTTCGAGTTCACCGCGGAGCCGGGCGATGTCGCTCTCGGCTTTGGTCCGCCACTCGTCGATTCCGCCGCGACCGCGCTCGATCACGGCCCGCTCCTCGGCGATTTCGCGAGCAGTGATATCGAGAGCCCGGCTGCGGGTGTTGAGTTCTTCGGAGCGTTTGCGAAGCTGATCTTGCAGGGTCTGCCGGGCCGCCTCGGCTTCGGCCATCGCCGCTTCGCGTTCGCGGACTGCCACACGATCGGCTTCGAGCCGCTGCTGGAGCTCGAGCGACTGCAGGAGCTTGGCCTTGAGGGTCGCTGCCTGCTCGGCGATCACATTCGATCGCTCGTCGAGGTCCTGCTCACGGTCCTTGAGCTTCGCCTCCGCGGCCAGCACTTCGTCCTTCTGATGCCGGAATTCTTCGAGGGTGGTGCTGAAGATCGACTGCTGCTCCTGCATCGCCCGATTCTTGGCGACGTGATCGTCTTCCAGAAAGCCCAGCTCCGTGCGGATCAATTCCGCGTCGCGGAGCTTGTTTTCAAGCTCGACACGAACGATTTCCTGATGCTGTTTCTCCTCCTGGAACGCTTCAAGATCGCGACGCAGTTCCTCCTGCTGGCGATCGAGCTTGGCCCGCAGCACGGCCAGCATTGCCTGCTGAGCCTCGACCTGTGCAGAGCGTTCCGCGAATTTCGCCGCCTGAGTTTCGATGTCGGCGCGCAGACGGTCGAGGCGCTCGCTTTCGCTGTGCAGGCGTTCATCTTCGGTCGCGGCAATCCGCAACTGATCCTCGAGGTCGGCGGCGTCCCGCTTCAACTGCTGCAGGCGTTCGTCGATCTCCGCGGCGCGGGCATCAAGCAGGGTCTGTCGTTCTTCGAGCGAACCCTGCCAACGATCGAAGCGCAGCAGGTCCTCTTTGTGCGCCAACCGCTCGGCATCGAGTGTCGCCTTCTCGCCGGCAAGGTGACTCTCGCGGCGGACGAGGTCGTGCTCCCGACTGGCGAGGTCGCTCTCCTGACGTTCGAGCTGCTCCGTCTGCCATTCGCGGTCGGTGTCGAGGGTGTTGCGTTCGCTGGCGATGGCGGCCCGCAGTTCGAGGATCGCCGTGCGGTCGCGTTCGAGTTGAGCCTTGGCAGCAGCGACCTGCTCGCGTTCGAGCCTGAGGGCTGCCAGCCGCGGCTCAAGCTGGTCGAGGTCACTTTCCAGTTCCTGCCGACGTCGGGCAATCTCCGCGACCGCGTCGCGGAGGCTCGCAGCGTGGCTGTCGTCCAATTGCGATCGCCGGGCATTGAGTTCGGCGGTGTCGCGCTGGACCTGTTCGTGCAGGCGGGTCAAGTCGCTGCGCTTGGCCTCATAGTCGTGCCCCAGCGAATGCCGAGCGGCGGCGAGTTCAGCTTCATACTTTCGCAGTTCGTCTTCACGCTGACTCACAGCCCGCTCGCGGTCCTGAAGTTGAGCATCACGCTGCTGCCCGGAGCCGGCTGCCTGCTTGCGGAGTTCTTCGATCTCCGCCTCCATCTCCTGTCGACGGCGATACCAGATTCGGCGATCCTCTTCCAGTTCGCGGGCCTGTTCGTCGAGGGCTGCCTGTTGTTGCGTGGCGTCGTCCACAGGAATGAGCTTGGGCCGCAGCAATGTGCTGGCAGGGCTCACGAAGGTGATTTCCACGGCACCGATGCCGAGGGTCTCTCCCGCGGCAAGGGCAATCGGTTCATCGGTGATCGGTCGGCCATTGTGATGGATGATCGTGTCGGCACGACGGCGGAACCGCACTCCATCACTGCCGAGGCTGAACTGGCAGACCACCGGTGGGAGCGTGGCATCGGGCAGGCGGAGATCGCAGCCGGGTGCGGATCCGACGAGGAACTCGCCGGTCAACGGATAACCGATGGCCGGACCGCCATGCAGGCGGACGTCGAGTCGTGTCGGAACAGGCGGAGCCATAACCGGCGACAAGAGCAGAAACGCGTGGTTTTGGCAAGGCCGACTAGAAATCCCCGTTGCCGCGGTTGCTCCACCACGGGAGGAACAGACCGCCGTCGACATGCAGAATGGTGCCAGTGATGAAATCCGACGCTGGATCGGCGAGGAAGACCACGCCGCGGGCGATCTCCTCCGCGGTGGCCAATCGGCCCCACGGTTGATTGCGAGCCTGCTTCGCCATTTCCTCTTCGCTGATGAACTTCCGTTCACCGGGCGTGTCGGTCCAGCCAGGGTAGACCGCGTTAACACGGATGCGGTGGGGCATCAGCTCGCGGGCGGCGGAGCGCATCATCTGATCGTTGGCGGCTTTGGCCATGTTGTAGGCCATGCAGTTTGGAAAGCCGATCTGCCCGTGCGGACTCGACACGATGACTGCTGAGCCGCGACTTTTCTGTCTGAGCACCTGATTGGCCCAGGCCCGGAGGCCATAGAACGCGCCCCACATCGTTACGTCGATCGTACGGCGGAAATCGTCCATGTCAGCGGTGGTGAAGGGCTCGCGCTCGCTGAACACCGCCGAGGAAATGTAGACATCCAGCCGACCGAGCTGCTTGACCGTGTCAGCCACCATTGCCTCGACGGCGTCCTGTTGCGAGATGTCCACCCTGCAGAGGATTGCTTTGCGCCCCTGTTTGCGGATGGCGGCTGCAGTTTGCTCAGCGGCTTCGTCCATGGAATAGTAGTTGAGCGCCACATCCGCGCCGCCAGCCGCGAGGGCTTCCGCAGCCGCACGACCGATGCCCGAGGAGGCTCCAGTCACCAGCGCGACCTGACCTGCAAACGGAAGCTCCATAGACGACCTTAGCGTTGTTTCTGCAACCCGGCCTTCTCCATCAGCGACATGCTGAAGAGATCCTCTTCCTGACCGGCGATTTCTTCGAGGCGAGCCTTGGCTTCCTTATCGAGTTTGTACTCGAAGGTGTACTGATGCGATTTGGCAATCACCACCGTGTCGCCAGGTTTGATGACCTTGCGACTGGCGATCTTTTCGCCGTTGATCTTCACGCCGTTCTGGCTGCCCAGATCGCGGACATACCAGAGATGCTCTTCACAGGTGAATTCGCAGTGCGAGCCGCTGACATTGGGGAAATCGAGGCAGATATCGTTGCTACGGCGGCGACCGACGGTCATGCGTTCTGTGGCCAGCGGGATGGCGTCGCCGCCTCCCAAGGGCACAAGCTCCGCAAATACGGGGGATGACATGGCAATACCTCAAGAATGAAAATGAAATCGGGCGGGAGAAAACGAATCGCCATGTTTTATAGAAGCAGATACCGTGTGAATAGCAAGTGAAAAGGGGAAAAGCCAGTAGCCGCAGACCGAAGCCTGCGGCTACCTGAACTGCAGAATCGCCCCATTATCGCGGAGTCTGAGGAGCCTGTTGTGCGGCTTGCGGGGCGTACTGCTGAGCCGGGAAGTAGGGGCTCTGCAGGTAGCCGCCGTAGCTCGGAGGCGCGTAGTAGGCACCTGTGAGCGGCGCGGGGGTCTGGAAGTGGGAGTTGTACGGCCAGTAGAGATACCACGGCGCCGCCTGGAAGACGGGGTAGGCCTGCTGGGCACCCTTGTGAGGCGGGCACCACGGGCCCTGGCAGCCGCCGGCCTGAACCTGGCTCACACCGTAGAGAATCGCCGCCACTGCGAACATCAGCTTCTTCATCGCAAGTCCTCTCGAAAGTTTCGATCCGTGAAACAGCGGCGCACTCCCTGCGAGACGCCGAAAGGTCCGATAATATTTTGCCCGCGGTTTGGCGTAATGCCAGTCGCGGGACAGGTCGAACTCAGCATTTGGATCGGCGGTCGGCGATGCGACCGCGAGAACCGTCACTTGCAGCTGGAGCACCCGGCCTTGGCGGAACAGGGGTGGGTGCGATGGAAGACATTTCTCAGTGTGCCGGTCGCGTAGTGGCCCCAGCCGCCGCAGGAGTTGCAGGAATTCTTGTTGAACAGATTCGGCCATTGGATACCGCTGCCGCACTTGCCGTTGTTGCACTGCGGGTTGTAGCGGAGATCCGAGGTCCAGGGTCCATACGGTTCGAAGGGGTAGTAGCCGTAGTAGGGGCCGTAGTTGTACAGCGGGCCGTGCTGGTGCATCTTGCCGAAGTGGCAGACGCAGAAGGTGCCGCAGCCGAATGGCCCCTGCCAGGCGGCGGACGCGGTGGACGAGACCGCGCTCAGCGAGAGCACGGCGGCAATGATCCAGGCTTTCATGGAAGATCCATCCTCAAAGTGTGGCGCGGACCCTGGCCGACACCCGGCCCTCCCTGGTCCGTCACGCACTAGCCTGCCCGATGATCGCCGATCCGCAACGGGGAAAATGCCAGTTCCTGCGAGTTGAAATGTTTACATGCGGCCCGCATCGCTACGAGCGGCACGCTCGCGCAAAGCGGTGAGTTGATCGAAAGTGAGCGTGCGGCTGCCCAGCACGGAGCCCGTGCCGTGATAGTCGCTCCCCGCGGTCGCGAGCAAGCCCAGCGGCCGAGCCCACTCGGCGAGGCACTGACCAAATTCATAGCCGACCGAGGGGCAATTCATCTCGATGGCATCGAGTCCCACGCTGTGCATCGCTTGCAGCGTCTCGATAGTGATCTCTGCCGGAGGATGGGCGAGGCTGGCGACGCCACCGGCCTCGTGGATCCAGCCCACGGCATCGGCGAACGGTGCATTGTGCTCGCCACGGATCGCCAGCGGCAGAATGTACTTCTGAAAGGCAATGTGCAGCGTGTTGGCATGGCCAGCCGCGACGAGCAGTTTGGCGAGATGTCTCCGACCGAGTGCGAATCTTTCCCCGGCGAACGCACCCAGCAGGTGCTCGGGGATTGCGATGCCGGCACTTTGGAACGCTGCTAGGAATCGCTCGAACCGCTGCCGGCGGCGAGCGCGGATCTCCGACAGTCGCTGCTGCAGGTTCGCGTTGCTGTCGTCGATGAAGTACGCCAGCAGGTGGTAGCCATGGTCGTGGAAGTGAGTGGAGATTTCGACACCAGCGATGATCTCCACAGGCTGACCGGAAAGCAGTGTGGCACGCGCTTCGGTCAGACCCGCAGTCGTGTCGTGGTCAGTGATGGCGATGGCGCTGAGGCCTGTAGCCCGGGCTTGAGCCACAAGCTGCGACGGCGTGAAATCACCGTCGCTGGTGGTGGTGTGAGTGTGCAGGTCCACGCGGCAGGGGGTGGCGAGTTGGGCTGCAACCTGGCAGAGCCGGGTGAAAGGACTGCGACGCGGCATCACTCCACCGGTTGCGGCTTGGCGATCTTGTCCAGAATCCCATTTACAAACGCCGGTGAGTCCAGCGAACCGAATCGCCGCGACAGCTTGATCGCCTCGTCGATCGCCACCGCCGTCGGCTCCTTCGCGATCTGCATCTCATACGCGCAAAGCCGCAGCACGTTGCGGTCGACCGGCAGCATGCGGTGCAGCTTCCAGTTCTCAGCCGTGGCACTGATCTGGGCATCGAGCGTGTCCCGATTCGTCATGATGCCGTCGAAGAGTGTCAGGCAGAACTCCGCTGCCATTTCGTCGTCGAGCAGGCGTTCGCGGACGAAGGCCTCAACGGCGCCGCGCGGTATCGGTTTCGGATTCAGATCGAATTGAAAGAGCAACTGCAGTGCAACTTCGCGGGCCCGGGACCGTCGACTCGTCATGCGATGCCTCTTCTGGGTGCGATGCTATCTTAGCTAGTGTCCGTCGCAGAACGCAAATATCTCTAGTATTCTCGGTGTTTTTGGGCAAATCGCGCAGCGAAGCTTGCAGGCGTATCGTCTACTTCAGTAGAGAAAGCACTGGTTTTTGCGGAAATACGTCGCCGCAGGCCG
>JBGSSZ010000417.1:0-8356 GCA_041736785.1 Limnoglobus sp. | reverse complement strand
CGAGGCGCTGACGCCGCGGTGTCGATGCCATGAGACTGTCCCTCTGCACGTTGAATTCGATGCCTTGATTCTCGCTCCATCAGCGGGTCTGTCAAGCCGTGACTCTCATTTTTAGGCCAGTACCGGCAATGCCAGACCCCGACCTTGCGTTTCGTGCAGAGGTTGCATGGCATCGAGTTCCGCAATCAGTTCGTCGCCGAAATAGTAGCGGAGATCTTCGCGGACATTCTCATAGACGGTCGGGCCCGGCCCCGAGCAGACCAGGTCGTCATCGTCAAACTCGATCGACGGAAAAAGATCCCCCTCGCTGAACGAGAGCGGGAAGAGGATACAGACCATCGGCTTGATTTCGTGGACGTCGATGCCGTTGGCGAGGCCGAAGCGGTGCAACCGGCAACCGCGGTCAACGGGATCGAGGAAGACGCAGGCTTCGGTGTTATGTGGCGAACGCCCCACGGGAATCTCCGCTACACCCGTCCGGCTGTACTCACCGCCAGGGTAGTCGCCATCGGGCAGAATACCGATGTCGTCGGGATCAGTACGGAACCATTGTTCGCGTGAAACGTTGATGAACTGTTCCAGTGCATCGGCATGCTGCAGGATCGTCGTCATCCGCGGCATTTCGATGTCCGCTCCGTACTGGCAGCAGGCATCGCCGCAGCTTGTGCAGTCCATGCACGCGCCGAAATAGCGCAGAGTGAAGATACGCGGGTCGTAGCGGTTCAGCACCGGGCGACCGTATCGGCTCGCATACGGCCGGGACAACGCGTGCATCATTCATCGCTCTCGGTAAGAGGGGACGACAGTTTGACCGGAGTGAAGTCCGCCAATTCGGGATGCGGCCCGCGACGAAGTGCGAACCGCAGCAGCGACAGCACAAACTCGGCAAATGGAATTTGCGCACTCGCCAGTGCCTCTGCGACACCCGCCAGCGGACTGATGCAGGGGTTCGGATTCACTTCGAGCACGTAAGGTGTTTCCCCGACGATGCGGAAATCAATGCGGGCATAGTCGCGGCAGCCGAGCATCTGAAACGCAGCCACCGCCATGTCGCTGACCCGGCGCGCCAGGTCGTTCTCAACGATCGCGGGATTCACGACTGGCGTCGCCCGGTAATCGCGGGAGTCTTCCCTCCATTTGGCATCGAAGCTGACAATCGGCCAGAGTGCATCAGGCCCCTCGACTTCGTGGAAGAAGATCTCCGAGAAAGGCAGCACCCGCGCGACGCCGTCCTGCTCCCACACCGCGACGTGAAACTCGCGGCCGATGAGGAACTGCTCGAAAAGCACCGACGGGCCATAGCTACGGCGGACATAGGCGACGCGTTCTTCAAGCTGAGCTTGCGTGGTGACGACCGATCCCTGATCGATGCCGACGCTAGCGTCCTCGCGGCCAGGCTTGACGATCACAGGCCAGCCCAGCGTGTTTTCAGGGACTGGGGCGTCGCCTTCAAGAGCGATGAACCGGGCCGTCGGAATGCCGGACCCGATGAGCAGTTGTTTGGTCAGTGACTTGGAGCGGGCCAGCATAATCGGCTGCAGCGGCGAACCGGTGAACGGAACACGCAGCATTTCGAGAATGCCAGTTACGTACGCTTCGGCGTTCCCCCACGTAGCCGTGCCTTCATAGAGATTGAACACGACATCGCACGGTTCCTGGCTCAGTCGCTGAATCAATGCCAGTGGATCGTCGCTGAAGCTGAAACTCCGCACCGGAAGCCCGGCGTCCTCAATGATCTTCACCATGCACTCGGCTGTCTCGACGATGTCATGCTCACTGTCCGCGTCCGGATGTTCCGGCGACAGCGTCGGTGCGTTGTGCAGGACCATCACGTTCGGGAGCCTCATCGCACGCCCGCCCGGATCATGGCTGCGTCGACAACCTGCTCGATCAGTTTCGCATGGCTGATCTTGAGCAGGTCAGCCATGATCACGAGATCACTCGACTCGGGGTTCAGCCCCGGCAGCGGGTTGATCTCGATGAAGTACGGCACGCCATCGCGAATGCGGAAATCGAGCCGGGCGACATCGCGACAGCCGAGCGTATCAAACACCGTGAGCGCGGCGTTTTCCACTTCGCGGAGCACTTTCGCGGGCAGGTTGGCCGGACACTCGTAATCGATGAGCTTGCGATACTCCCGCTTCACCTCGAGCGAGTAGACGAAGTGCTCCACCGCTGTCTTGGGCGAAATTTTCATCACGCCGAAGATCTGCGGCGGATTGTTGCCAACGATGCCGACCGTCACTTCCTCGCCAGCAATGAACTCCTCGACCAGCACCGGTTGATGGTAGTCCGCGGACAGCTTCAAAACGACCGGCCCGAACTCCTCCGCACTGCGGATCAGGCAGCGATTGCGGACCCCCTTGCTGGAGCCTTCGCACGTCGGTTTGGCAATCACCGGGAACGCCATACCGCTCTCGTGCAACAGCGGCAGGAACTCCGCATGAGTCCCCTCGTACACGGCAGGCAGATTCAGCACGATGCCCTGTGGAACCGTCACGCCAGCGAGTTCCGCCAAGCGGCGGGTCATATCCTTGTCCAGAGCGAGTCCCATCGCCAACGGATCGGAGCCCGTGTAGGGAACGCCGAGCATCTCGCAAACCGCTGGGACGCGTGACTCGCGATCGCGACCGACGCCGATTCCCTCGGCGAAGTTGAAGACGAAATCGGGCTGGTCCTTCAGCATTGCCGCAAGGAATTCACGCCCGTTGCCAAGCAGCGTGATGCGATGCCCGAGTCCACTGAGCACATCGGAGATGGACTGGATGGTGACCGGCGCGTCGAACTCCTCGTAGAGGTCGTCCGGCGCTCCCGCAGGCGGTGGCGTATCGGGCTTCAGATCGAAAGCAATGCCAATGTGCATTGGAGTGTCAATTGCAACCCTGCGGCTGGCTGTCGTAGCTCGGGTCGTCCATCAGGCTGATCCGCTTGCGTCGTGCAATGCGTTCGCTGCCGGCGGGCATGAGGTGCGTCTGATCGCCCTGAAGCAAGCCGCTGACGCCGCGGGTATCGGTGATCTTGGTGTCGTGCGATTTATCTTCGGACTGGTAGCGGACGATCATGCCTTCGTAGGTGCGGAGCACAACGGCGTCGTCGCTCATGCTCACGAGATAGTTGGGCATGAGCGGGATTTTGCCGCCGCCATGCGGACTGTCGACGACGTAGGTCGGAATGCCAATGCCGCTCATGTGGCCGCGGAGCCCTTCCATGATTTCCATGCCCTTCCAGACGCTGGTACGGAAGTGGCCCGCACCGGTGACCGGGTCGCAGTGGAAGAGATAGTAGGGGCGCACTTTGATACGGAGCAGTCCGCGAAGGAGCTTGCGCATTGTGCCGAGGTCGTCGTTGACGCCTTTGAGCAGCACGGAATGATTGTTGATTGGCATCCCGGCACGCAGGAGGCTCTTGCAAACGCGGGCGGCTTCGGGCGTGATCTCGCGCGGATGGTTGAAGTGGGTCTGGATGTAGACCTTCTCGGCACTGGCGAGCGTGTCGATCAGTTCATTGTCGTACAGCCGCTGCGGCAGCGTTACCGGTACGCGGGTACCGATGCGGATCACATCAACATGATCGATCTCTTTCAGGTTGTCGAGGTAATACTTCAACTTGCTGATCGGCAGCGTGAGTGGATCGCCACCACTGACGATCACGTCGCGGATCTGCTCGTTGTTGCGGATGTACTCGATCATCCGCTCATCGTCTTTGCTGACGCCTTCCCAACCGCCGCGGGTCAGAGTGGCCCGCTTGCGCGTGCAGTAGCGGCAATACATGGTGCAGTTCGGCGTCGTGACCAGCAGCACCCGGTCGGGATAGCGGTGGGTCAAACCCGGCACGGGGGAATCTTTGTCTTCTTCAAGCGGATCGTCGATCTCAAACTCGGACACTTCCTCACGGGGATCGGGAACCGACTGGATGCGGATCGGGTCGTGGGGATCGCTGGGATCGATCAGCGAGAAGTAGTACGGCGGGATCGCGGTTTTGAAGTCCCCTTCCAATCGGCCGAGTGCCACGAGGGCATTGTCGTCGAAGGGCAGGAGGTTGCGGAGTTGGCGGACCGAACGCACCGAGTTCTGCGTCTGCCAGCGGTAGTCGTCCCATTGGTGGTCGGGCACATCCTGCCACATCTCGTGTCGGCGAGCCAGACCCGGGGGTTCGTCGTCGTCGTAGCTGCCTGGAGTCACGTGACTCAATTCCTTGAGGAGCGGCATCGATCCGTCAGACTCGAACATAAACTCACGGGCCTCGGGGGCCAACGGGCCCGGGTCGACGACGACAGTCGCATCGACTCTTCGGGGCAGTCCACTCATCAGTACTCTCCGCACTGATGAACAACTGACTTAGGGGTGAATCGTAACGTCGCGCGCGGGAAAAACAAGTTTCGATTCCCGCAGCAGCGCGGAATCCGTCAAGTTCTTCGCAGGCACCATCACTCCTCACCATCGACTGTGAGGCGGACGAGCTTCACTTCACATCGTCGCAGGTCGTTCGATGTCGATCGTTGAAACTCGTGCGCGCTCACACACGCGATGCGAAAGAATAACACGCATTGCCAACGACTCAAGAGCAAACGTCGATTTCTCAGCGTGAATCCGCCGATTCTTTCATCGTGAAGAACGCGATGAAGAAGACGTTGTCGCGCGAGTCCTTCGGCACATGGTCGCGCATCGGTGTGAAGTGGAAGCGGATCGTGTGACGCCCGGGCGGGACAACCAGCGACCGCGCGATGAGTGGCGACGCATCGGTGAGTTGCATCGACTCACTCCACACGTCGCCACCATCGATGTTGAGCTGTCCATGCTCTCCCGGTGAGCTCCGCAGGACCATGTTCACATCGAACGTGCGCGTCGCACTCGATGGGTTCACGATCACTGCCGTTCCACGGCGGCCACACCAGCGATGCTGGTCCTCCTGCCCGGGCGGCTGGAAACTGACGAAGCCTTTGAGCCAGAGCACGGTGACGCGATTCTTCTCTGCATCACAGCGGCGATCAAACTCTGCCTGGCCGAGTCGAAGGGTCAGTGCAGTGCGACGCTCCGACAAATCGATGAGGTATTCACCGACGGCCGTAGATTGTGCAATGCCCGGTGGAAGTCCCTTCAGCATCTCCCGCCACGGCTCGGCGTCGGCTGCGGAGTAGCCCCGGAGGTCGAGAAAAACATAACGAAATCCGCGAAAAACGAGCCGATCGAGCATGTCATCGATGGGAAGCAGGCTGACCTCGCGTTGCCAGATGTCGGCTTCTCGGCCCTTCACGGCTCCGAAACTCCATGCCACATCGGGCCGCCCGTGCAGGTAGCCGCGGACATGGTCGTAGCCGTCCAATTTGCCGACTTTGAACGTCTCTGGGTACGGAATCATCGGCAGACAAAACACCGGGCCAGTCGTGGCCTCTTGAAAGAAGACCCGATCACGCTGCCAGGCGTCACTGATCTGGTCGTAATGTTCGCGATGACTGCGGAACCACCCGCGATGGGTCTGGTCCCAGATGCCGAACAACGCCAGTGCGAGTGCGGCCAAGGGTAAGTTTGCTGCAAAACGACCTCTTTCCGGAGCGAAGCGCTTGTATGCCGCAGCAATCCGGTCGAACCCGATGGCCAGTGCCGTGAACACGAAGAAAGCCAGCACGATGCTGATGCGGTTCAGTGAGCGCACTTCGGGCGTGATCAGGAAGTTGAACAGCGAACCAACGCCGCCAACGGTGCCGAGCAGGAAAAGGAAGAGCGTGATCGAGGCGATCGGAAACAGTGCGAGGCTGCTGCACTCCGTCACGGTCGGGCCTCGTCGTAAGAGCACACTCGCCAGCAATAATACGAAGGTAACGCTCCCGATCAGTCCCAGCGTCGCAGTTTCATTTTCGTTCTGCAGGTCGCGGTGATCGGAGTCGTACTTTTGCCGCAGATTGCGGAACACCCGCCAGTGATGATCGCCGACGGGCAGCAGCATCTGGGCCATTTTCAAGCCATAGGTCTCTGCCTCTTCCGGCTGCCGTTGGGTCACTTCCGTATTGGGGCCGTACTCTTGTTGAAACCGGATTGCGGGCAGGTGGTTCACTACGCCACCAGCCACGATCACAGCAATTGTGACGCAAGCCGAGGCAAATAGACGCCAGTTACGGTATGCGATCCAGGAGAACAACCCGGCGAAGCCCAGTGTGGCGCAGCCGAAGAACGCGTAGTAGGCCCCCGCGCACGAGGTCATGATCGCGATCAGCACGGTCCCAACAGCAGTCCAGCGCCGGTCGAAGAGCCCCAGTCCCCAGAGCAACCGCAATGCGGGCCAGAGCATCAGTGGCACAGTCCAGTACGCGCTCAGAAAGTAGTGCCCGTAACCGCGGATGTAGTGATAGGGCAGAAACGCGTAGAGCATCCCGGCCAGCCCCGCTGCTGAGAAGCTGATTCCGAAACTCCGCAACACAATCATCGTCATGAGCACGGCGAGCGGATAGCTGGCCAGATGGTAGAGGTTGAAGCACCACACATAGCTCGGCAGGACCTGGCCCATGAGCCAGAGTATGGCGAAGTGGAGGTGGTCGACGATGGGGAAGTCGTGGAGTTCCTGGATGCCGGGGGCACCGAGACGGTCGTTGTGCCAGTGCGTGCCGGTCTCGACGGTGCTTTTGACCAGTGGCAGGATCAGGAGTGTGTCACCGTGGTATCCCAGCGGTACGCTGAGGTCGGCTTGATCGAGGCGCAACCCGGCGGCGAGGATGATCGTGGCGAGGACAACCCACGTCGAATAGCCGCAGATTCGGCGAGTCAAATCAGACATGCACGCGAGCGTAGCATGACCGTTTCGACAAACCAAGTGGAACACGGATTCTGCATGATCCGTGTTCCGGACATGTCCATTACGGGAAGAGACCGCGTTTGAGTTTCTCGGTCGCGACTTTCAGCACCCCGAGTGCAAGTGCGGCGGTCCGCATCGGGACGTGCTTCTCACGGCTCAGCTTGCGCACGCGGTGAAACGCATCCAGCATCAGTTCCTTCAGCTTCTCGTTTACCTGCTTCTCACTCCACATGAGTTGCTGCAGGTCCTGCACCCACTCGAAATACGACACCGTCACACCACCAGCGTTGCAGAGCACATCGGGGATGACGAAGATTCCCATTTCCTGAAGAACGAGGTCCGCGTCGGGTGTTGTCGGTCCGTTGGCTCCCTCCGCCAGCACGCGACATTTGAGCTTCGGGGCTATGCTTCGTGTGATCACCCGCTCGAGCGCTGCCGGGATCAGCACCGTGCAGGGCGTACTCAGCAATTCCTCGTTCGAGATCGTCTCGGCCTCTGGAAATCCGACAATGCTGTGGCGTTCGCTCCCGGCGACGTGCAGTTGCAGGGCAGCAAGGTCGATGCCCTTTTCGTTGCGGATGGCACCGTAGCGATCGCCGATGGCGATGATTTTCGTGCCCAGTTTGGCAAGCTCGCTGGAGGCGACGGAGCCGACGTTGCCGAAACCCTGCACGACGGCAGTCGCTTCATCGGGTTTGATCTTGAGTTCTTTGAACGCCTCAATGATGCAGTAGACCACGCCGCGACCGGTGGCTTCGCGGCGACCGACGCAGCCGCCGAGTTCGACGGGTTTGCCGGTGACAATCTCCGGGCAGGCGTGACCGATCTTCATGGAGTAGGTGTCGTAGATCCACGCCATGGTTTGTTCGTCGGTGCCCATGTCGGGGGCCATCACGTCCACGCGCGGCCCGATCATCATCATGACTTCTTCGGTGAAGCGGCGGGTGAGTCGTTCCTTTTCACCGATGGAGAGAAGCTGAGGATCGCACGCGATGCCGCCCTTGGCACCGGCGAAGGGGAGATTCATGATGCCGCACTTCCAACTCATCCACATCGCAAGCGCGGCGACTTCGCCGATTTCCACGTGCGGATCATAGCGAAGGCCGCCCTTGCTGGCCCCGCTGGTAAGCGAGTGCTGGACGCGGTAACCGATGAAGACTTCCGTCTCGCCGGTATCCATACGTACCGGGATGCTGACCACGATGCTGCGCTTGGGGGACATGAGCCGTTCGAGAACGCCGCGGTCGAGGTCGGTGATCTCGGCGACTTTCAGCAACTGCTGACAGGCCATGCGATAAACGATGTTGGATTCGAAGAGATTGTAGTTCTGCGTCGTCGAAGTCTCGGGGGAAACAGCCATGTTCCACGCTCCAGAGGAGAAGAGCGCCGCTGGGAGAGGCGGCTTTCCGTCATTATATGAAGCAGGAATTAACTAGTGTCCGTCGCAGAACGCAAATATCTCTAGTATTCTCGGTGTTTTTGGGCAAATCGCGCAGCGAAGCTTGCAGGCGTATCGTCTACTTCAGTAGAGAAAGCACTGGTTTTTGCGGAAATACGTCGCCGCAGGCCG
>JBGSSZ010000415.1:0-9000 GCA_041736785.1 Limnoglobus sp. | reverse complement strand
AGCGGATTCGTGATACACTCTGTCATCGCGACGGTTCCTGGATTGGGACGAGGCTTGGCGTTGCAACCTCCTCTTGTACCAACACTTGAACCGTCGCGCTATTCTGTTCGCTCAAACCATGTGAAATATCCGGGCTAAGGGCGGCAAGTCTGCGACTGACACGCGATCGACGGCGTTCCTGCGACGCAAACTGCTTGTCGAAGAGTCGCGCCGGAAGTCAGCCGAAGTGATTCGCGATATCGAAAGTCGCGAAACTCATCACGCGGCGATCGTGGCACCGTCCGCAACGTCCGCAACGCCCGCACCGACTGCCACTCGCACTACCGCGGAACTGCGCCAGCAGATTGGATCCACGAACCACAATCCGCATTTGTTCGAGGCGAGCGTTCACGAAGCGGGCCATTGCGTCGCGGCCGCGTTGCTTGGCCTGCCGCTCGTCAGCGCACACGTCCGCCACTCTGGTGACCGATCCGGCGAAACCTCTCTCTCAGGCCAGGGCCGTAGCGCATTCGACTTCGCGGTGTACTGCTTCGCTGGTCCCGCTGCGGAGCGGCTGCTTGTCGGCTCAGACGGCGGCAGGACTGATCGCGAAATGGCGCTCGCCGCTGGCGTAGGCTCGCGGCTCCTTGAGGCCCGCGGTAAAGCCGACGCCTTGGTACTCAAAAACCGCACTGCCATTGAAGCCGTCGCGGGCGAGCTTCGCCGCGAAAAATCGATTTCTGCCGCTCGCGTCGCGGTGTGGGTCGGCAATTATGGCTCGAGCTTTTACTAGCGTTGCAGAACACGACCATCGAGCGGGCCGAACCCGCAGCGGTAGTCGCGGCGGACTGATTCACTTACCAGGAGAACGAACGATGTTAGGGCTTTTCAAACTGTCGGCGTCACCGACGACTGAGATCGGCGCGAGTCTCGCCGTCCGAATCGCCGATGCCGTCGGCGCGGCTCGTGGCGAATACCGCCGGGCCGTCGAAGCAGAAGTTGCAGGCCGCAAGCTGTCCGCGAAATCGGTGGAAACTCTCGCCGCGGCGATGCAGACGCTGGGCCTCGGCCAGCCGGAATTCGACGCCGACTTTGAAACGGCGCGGGAGCTTGCCGGGCTCAAGGCTCAGGAGGCCCGCTTCGGCGAACTCGCGCAAGAGCAACCGGCACGTGAGCGGCGCATGGCTGAGATCAACGACCTCATTGAGAAGCTGCGGCGCGAGCACGCCACGCTGAGCGGGCAGATCTATCAGACGAGTTCGATGCAAGGGACACTGTCCGGGCAGATTCACGGCATCGTCGCGCGGAAGTCCTGGCTGTTCGCCTGATCGCAGCAGCAGCAGCATTCAATCACCACACTGGCCAGCACAATTCAGGAACTTCACTATGACGGCACCAGCCACACCAACGGCACCAACGACGAGGACAGCCGACGACCTCCTCAAGGCGGCGAAGCGCTCTCCCGTCGTCAAGGTGGAGAACGTGCCGCAGTGGGGCACTGTCTACATCCGCGGGCTCAGCACGCACGAGTACACGATCTTCGATTCGAGTGGCGTCAAGGTTGGCAGCGACACCTACGCCGCTCAGAATGCTGTGATGCTCCGCTACGGCATCGTTGATGAGAACGGCAAGCATATCTTCGGCGACGAGCACATTGAGGATCTTGCAGACCTGCCCGCCGAAGTCACGCGACCGATCATCAAGGCTCTTTACCGTGCGTGCGGTGTGGGCGTCGATCTGGGAAACTGATTGCCGGCTCGCCGCGGTTGCTCATGGCGGGCCGGCTCTCGCAACTGTTCAAGATGCCGCTGGCGAGCCTCGTCAACGAAATGAGCGAGGCGGAATTCCAGCTTCACGCGGCATTGGTTCGCGGCGAGGCATCGGACGGCGATAGGCTCGATTACTGGCTCGGCGGCCTGCTTGCGAGCTTTCTGAATGTGCATCGGAGAAGCGGGTCGCCATCCGTCAACGTGAAGGACTTGCGGCCAGCGTGGGGATTCGCGGAGCGAGCCGCGAAGCGTGCGGAGGAAAACGAATCGACCGCAACGGCAATGCTGATTGCATGGGCGAAAGGAGCGAGCCAGTGATGTTATGTGGTCTTGCGCAACACCGAACTGCCGCACCGGGAGCAACGCCATTTGCCGCCGCCAAGCATTCCATGAACCAGCCAAACAATGAGCCAGATGATCGCCGCAAGAAAGAAAATTGGAGAAGCGAAGACCGTGAGAAAAACCAGTGTCATCATGACCAACGCCATCAAGACATGATTTGGCGTTTCACGCTTTGCTAGCACGGGCTTTTCGCAGGACAGGCAAAGACGTTGTGTTTCAGTGTGTGGCATGAAATTCTTCCGAAGTTGGGAATTCATTGTATTCGCTATCGCCGATGCAAGAGGGGATGAATCATGGCTGACAGCATCGGCAATCTCTCGATCACGATCAGCGGTGACTCCAAGAACCTTTTGGCAGTGATGTCCGGCGTTGAGAGGAACGTTGCCGCTCAGCAAGCCCGCATGAACGCCAGAGGCAAGATGGGCGGCGGTGGGCTCGACCTCGGTGGCATGGCCGGCGGTGCGGGCCGGATGCTCATGACGGGTGCCGGGATCGCTGGCATTACGCTGGGCACGCGGGAGCTCATGCGGATGGGCTCCGCAGCCATTGACGTTGCCCGCGATCTAGAGCTTGCCGAAGTGCGGTTCAAGTCGCTCGTCGGCGGCTCGTCTGCAGGCGCAAAGTCGATCATGAACGACCTCCGTGAGTTCGCGTCCCGCACGCCATTTGAACTGACGGAGATTTCCAGCGCGGCCCGCAAACTCATGGGCGGCGGCATGGCGAAAGGCGATGCGGTCAGTGCGGCAAAGCAGATTGCGGCCATCTCAGCGGGCACGGGTGGCGAGATCAGTTCACTAGCCCGCGCCTACGGCCAGGTCAGCGCGATGGGCAGACTAGCCACTGAGGAGTTCAATCAGTTCAGCGATGCAGATTTCCCCGTGCAGGAGTTCGCGAAGACCTTCGGAACCAGCATGGGCGACTTCCGCAAGGCGATGGAGAAGGGCATTGTGCCGGTGTCGGTGATGACAAACACGTTCAAGCGGCTCACCGAAGAGGGCGGGCTGTTTTCTTCGTCGTTGAAAGACATGGCGAATACCTCGGCAGGGCTGGCCAAACAGCGAGAGGCCGAGATGCAAGCCTATCGCGGCGAACGCGGGGCAAGGCTCGAAAGCATGGGGGCCAGCGGCAGGCAGATACTCAATTGGTGGGAGCGAGTGGCTGTTGACGCCCAGGTGTTCGGAGCGGCCACAGCGGGTGCGATCGGCGATAGATTCAGCGGACGTGGCGATGGCAGAAACCTCGGCACACTCATCGACGAAAGGCTCAACCCTGAACTGACACAAGAAGGGATCGAAAAGCAGCGAGCGGCAATCGAGGAGGACCGTTTGATCAAGGAGGCCAAACGGCGTGAGAAACTTGTGAACACGCACCATGAAGCCTACATGCGCGACACCTTCAATCCGCTGATGGAGCGAACAAAAGAATTCGGCATGACCATGTTGAACCGTTGGCTGCCGGACGCGGCAGGCCGCGGCAACCCGTTCCGCGAAGGCAATCAGTATCCGGAGTTCGGCGGCTTCGACCGCTCAATGCAGGCCCGCGACTTCGGCGGGGCGGCTGCGGAAGTCCAGGGCATGCGGGATATGCTCGCGCGTCGCAATCAGAACTTGCTGCCGACCGCGGCCTCTCGAGGATCCGCACAGGCGGAAGAAATCATCAGCCGTTCGATCGCCGGCGCAATGAACCCGATCAAGAGTGTCGAAGATACGCTGAAGGAAATGAAAAAGCTCGAGGTCGACCAGAAAAACCGACTCGACAAAGTCATTGACGAGTTGAAAGAACTTAACAAGCAGAAACCCAACATCGCACGATTCTGACCATGAACGCCACGCAACCACTTCTGGCCCGCATCAGTGACGCGATCGCCGATCTTCCCTACGCCTGGCTCGTGGAGGCACCGTCTGCGAGCCTGCCCGCGATCCGGCTGCGGCTGTCGCTAGCGGACGCTCATTTCGTTGCCATCGACGACGGCATCGGCGGTGCTGTGGTGATCGCGAACCATCCACCGCTGAACGATCCCGACGCCGGCCCGGAAGACCGCGGGGCGGCGGACCTCGGGCACCTCATGGCGGTGGCGTTCCTGGACATCGCCAGCGGCTTCCACCCGGACCAGAACGCCAAGCTGCACCTGTCGGACGAGTGGGATGAAATGCTGACCGACAAAACGTCGGCACGATGAGCAAGCAACGCACGCAGTCGAGTTTGAGCAATTCGCAGATGGGCCGAAGAGACAGATATCGGCACTACGCGGCGGAAGCGAGAAAGCGGCAACAGGCTGCGGCGGTGGCATCAGCGGCTCAGAGCGCGATTCTAGCGGCACATCGAACTAAGCGGGTAATCACACGCCTCGGCGACGATCGCGCAAATGCGGGCCACAGGAGCGCAGGAAAGCGGCATCGGCCCGGCTCATTCGTTTGCGGCATCCTTGAGCCTCACGAGGAACGCCTGAGCGTCGATCAGCAACCGGGCCTGCGGGTAGACCTCATCCGCTCGAATCTGATCGCGGGCAGCGAGGGCGGCGGCTGACAGGGCTTCCAGCGTCCGGCGAAGCTCGTCGGCCAGGCGGTCTGGTGGTGCCGGCTTCATTGCAGACCCTCGGCATGCTCCCGGATCGCCAACTTGGCCGCTACGATGGCTTCCCGCACTGTGGTGACGCAGATGCCGTGACGCTTCGCTATGTCCTTGGTCGTCATCTCCTCGACAAGCTTCTCGTGAAGTATCGATCGATCCCGCTCTGACAGTTCCACTCCGCGGCACAAGTCCGCCAGAGCGTCGGCGGCGGCGTGCCGAGGATCGCCCGCAGCGGTACAGTCGACAGGGTCATAGCCGTTGTCGAGCATCGCCTGATACGGCACGTATTGGATCGGCTCACCCTGTGCCCGCTTTGCCCGCACGTGACGCCGCGAAATCTCGCCGTGCCGGGTCTGGAAGTAATCCACCATCGCGAGCCGTAGACCACGATGGGCATAGGCCCAGAAAGACCCATCGTTCACCCGGCCATCGAGGTAGCGGGCGGCAACATGCAGGGCGTGGAGTCGTCCGAACTGAATGAAGTCGGCTCGCTGATCGTGAGGAGAGTGCGTTGTGTGCATCACGGAGCCAGCAGTAGCGCTAATGTCGTCGAGGTGGGCTTCCACGAGGATCTGCGGCGTCAGGAAGCCGCGAGCGTAGAGATCGTGATTGTAGTCGCGGACGAAAGCCAGCATCTTTTCGCGTGGCACGTTCAGCGTGACGGCAAACCCGGCATTGTCGCGGCAGTCGCAGCGGATGTTCGTGATCGGCATAGCCTCGGCGATCGGCGTCGACCCGGAGCCGGCTTCGGACTCCTCGAGCGGTTGCACCGCTGGTGACGCTGGGCGGGCCACGAGTGCGGCAGTGCCACCGGGATCGATGCGGAGGGCGAACGGTGGCGGTGCTGGTGATGGCGGTGCTGGTGATGGCGGTGATGAAGGTGGCGAGAGAGGCCGGGCAAGGTCAGGGCGACGGCGGGCACGAGAGCGGTATTGCGTGGGCGAAAGCGTCGGCATGCGCACCATCCTGGCCGGCGTTAAGGGTCACATTATTGTAGTATGGTGGCGCAGCTGAGGTACTGGCGCTCGCAGGCAGAATCATTTTGCTTGGAGCGCCTGACGCTTCCGGCGTTTCTTGGGTGCCGTATACCTTAAGTCGAATCTCCATTGCACATTGAACTTCTTTATCATTCGCTCGATGTAGCTCTGATAGATCACATGATCCCTGAGCAATCTGGCCGTCAGTGCCGTGTGGAATTGCTTGTACTCTGCCAAAATCGTAATCGCTTTCTCAATGACATCGAGCCTGTCTTTTTCATTGTTCGGCAGGCCTGATGCGTCTGTTTCCGAAATCGCACCTGGTTCATACTCGATGACATCCAGCAGCCCCCATGCCGGCGAATTGTCGCAACTGGCAAGTTGCTCGGCCACGATCCCGGCGACACAGATGATGGGCTCGCTCGGAATATGCACATATGAAATTTCCGCCCTTCCCAGCCAAGTTTTTTCGAGCAGTCCGGCGGCGGGTGATGTGTTTGGCCAGATCCATGCACAGCGCACTTCTCTGCCGAGCACCTCGGCAACAGCAACGTGGCCCGCCTCATGCACAGCGGCAGTGCGTTTGTCGCGGCGTCTCAGAGTCTGAAACTCTCTCTTCGATAACTTGCACGTGGCGAGATCTATCACTTTCGCTTCGCTCCCTTCTTCCCCTTCGCGGGCGGCTCATCGTCTGAAAGATCTTCACAGTCAGCGAAAATCCGGCAGTCGTGGCCGAACGCCTTGGCCAGCTTCATCACTGCCGCGAAGCCGGGCGACCGCTTCCCCTGCTCATATCCTCTGATCGTGTCGATTGCCATTCCGCTCTTAGCTGCCAAGGCCTCTTGAGTCATTGAACCGCGTAGCTGCTTCAACTTTTCCCGAAAAATCATGATTGACGCACTCGTCGTAAGTAATGCCCAATATAGGCCATCGGTACGACTGGCACAACCGTACGAGAAAAAACTAACGGAAACTTCACCTAGTCCGCTTGTACCACTCGTCCATTGGTACTACTATCCCATTGCCGGACCTTCCCCGGCGGCTGGCAGCGTCTGACAGATACGGCTCGGCTGCCAATGACCCTCACCAATGTTATCCGCGGTGGGATCTCCCCAGGAGTGCCGAACATGTCCACGACTACCACGAAGACCACGCACCTCGACGGCGGCCTGAAGCGAACACCATCCCCCGCGCTCGAGGGGTTGCTGATGAAGAAGCAGGCCGAAGAAGCAACGCGCCGCGAAGAAGCCCGCGAGGCTATCATCGGCGTACACCGACTGCTCTGGTGGTTCGCTCACCGGTGGAAACGCAGATTCTTCGAATTCTCCACCAGCTATGACGCTGAGGATCTGGTCAGCGAGTTCGCCGCGGCCCTGATGAAGAAGTTTCCCAAGTACAAGCCTGAGCTCTGCTCATTTGCCACATTCGCCAGCTTTACCTGCCGCAGCGTCATCGCCGCCATCATCAAGGCGGATCGGGCGGGAAAGCGGTCTTTCCGGCAAGACAGAGGATTCGATGTCTCGACCTTCGGCGACCGCAGTTTCGACCCTGCCGTGAGAGCGGAGGACCGCGACGTTGACAATGTTCGCCGGCAGCGTTTCGCGATGATATTCGCCAAGCTACCGGAGAGGCAACGCGTCGCGTTTGGCCATCGTTTCGGGATCGTAGATAATCATGCCCGCAACATCACCGAGATTGCCGATCTAATGGGGTGCGGCTGCTCCAATGTCTCGACGCTGCAACTCAAGGCGATGGCGGCGCTCGGCCTGGGTAAAGGTGTCGGCGCTCTCGGTGACGTGGCGGGCGAGGATTACTGTGTCAGCAGTTGGGGCTACCTCGGCTAGGGGCGAGGAATCCGCGGCGGCATCTTCAACAACGGATCCGAACCGGTGGCGCTTACCGTGAATTCGGCTCGGCAGACCACGCCGACGGCGGCTATCACGCGCCCTGATGTGTCAGGGATCGCGTAATAGCCGCCGTCGGTTTCTTCACACTGGCGACCAGCATGGCGACCACTTCCACATCGACGACAGACCCGCTCACGATCGCACTCTGCCGTGTGCTGAACGCACTGGCAGACGCCGCACACGAGGCCCGCGACCGCATTCGTGCCGATCACACCTATGAGCAATGCAGGCTCCTGATCGACGCGCAGTCATGGCTCGTGAGGCTCGAGGACGCGGCGAAGGGGTGAAAGAATCAGCGTCGCTGACTGACTCAAGAGCGGTTGGCGGCCTAAGATGGGGATGACGAATAAGAATCCAATCGCCGTTCACTTGTCTCTAGTTCGTCTCGACGCAATACTACAATCGGTGTATCACACAGAGAGGAGAACGTTAAAATGCCACCAGACCAAGAGAAAGCTGAACAAATTATCCTCGAAATACTGCGAAAATCGAAGAGCGGCCTGAACAAGGGCCAGCTTTACAAGACTTTTTGGATTGCACACCTTTACTACGCCCAGAGCAACCGCGGCTACCTGAGCGATTGGCCAATCGTAATAATGCCAAAAGGGCCAGGAATCGACAAAGGACCTGCGATTCTCGGGAAAATGAGCCGCGAAGGCGTTATCAGCATGACGTCAGAACATTACGGCCCCTTTACTGAGCATCTCTGCAAAGCGTTGCCTGCTGACTCACCCACTCAACTGACCCCCAAGCAAATCGAAGCCATCGCACTTGCAGTTGAGTACACGTCCAACATGACGGCCACGGAGCTTTCTGCATTGAGTCATGAAAAATCCCGCGGGTGGCGAGATGGGATAGCTGGCCAAGAGATCGACATCTACGCAGACATCATTCCTGATGAAGAGATTGAGCATTCGCGCCACGAAATGGCCTTGGCACAAGAGCAATATCAAGGCCTCTTCGAGTGAGGACTCCTGCCCACGAGTATCGAGACGTATGCCACAAAGTGGCGGACGGTTTCAGATTCCCGATCCGGGAAGTTCTAGGAACCTTCGGTCTTGCGGATTTCATCAACGAAAGTCTTGACGATGATCATACCTGTCATGAAGTCGCGGAAGAGGCGATTGTTTTCTTGTGCGACGGCCACAGTAAGCAAGAGCGGGTATTTCAGTTTGGGGTTTTGTCGGTGTGTCATTTCCTGCATCAGCACCACGCGCAGCTGGCAGGCACTCCGACACCGCAAGTGTTGAGCGACCTCATTAGCATCTTAGCTGCTGGCTGCAATCGAACTGCGATTCAAGGATGGATCCAGTCTAACTAGTGTCCGTCGCAGAACGCAAATATCTCTAGTATTCTCGGTGTTTTTGGGCAAATCGCGCAGCGAAGCTTGCAGGCGTATCGTCTACTTCAGTAGAGAAAGCACTGGTTTTTGCGGAAATACGTCGCCGCAGGCCG
>JBGSSZ010000410.1:0-8788 GCA_041736785.1 Limnoglobus sp. | reverse complement strand
GCGATTGCGGAGTACGTGAACTACTACCGGTTCGACCGCAAGCACTCGTCGCTCGGCTACCTCACCCCCACCCAGTTCACCCGCCGTACCATGCTCGAAACAGTTAGCTGACCTGTCCGTCAAACCTTCAGCACCTCACAGCGCAAGGCCGGGCCGCTGGTGAGCTTCTCGTTCTGCGAAGAAGAGGTTTCCAATGGACGAAGCCGCTTTCAAACGCGATGTAGCCCAGGCAGTAGCCTTGTTTGAGCAGTTCAAAGGGCATTATGCCGCTAGAACGAAGAACATGATTGTCGAATTAGGCGAGGTCGATGCGCTTTCGAAATTGGTGCAGGATCCTGACCTACAGGATGGCTTCAAGGTATTGCGTGACAACAACATGTTGGACAAGACATTTGAAGCTGTCGTAGTAAAGTATCCGCACATGTTTGATGAGCACGCCGTTCAAGCAGCGCAATGGCGGCTCGATAATCCCGGGAACCTCTTGAAGAGGTTGCGGAAGTAAGACGCAGAACCAGACGCCCCGCAAGGCCGGGCCGCTGGTGAGCTAACTCGCTCGGCCCCAGCAGCGGAGTAACAGGCGATGCAGATTCACCCGCTCAGCCCTGACATTCGAAATTTCTGGAAGGCTTTTCCACTCCGCATTCCCGGCGGCTCTCAATGCTCCGACTGCGGTCAAGACACGGTTCTTGTTCAAAGCATGAACGGTGGCTTCGTCACTCGGAATTGCCCTAAGTGCAACAAGCCCACCACACTTCCTAGTTCTGTGTTTGAGGGATTGGATTTGTGGGTAGCGTGTCCGCAATGCAAAGATCGTATGGAATCATCAACACTACCAGATAAGAATTACGGCTACGTGTGTCAGGCTTGTGTCGTTGGTATTCCTCTTCATGCGATTTTGCCGCGCTGGGAAGACCTCTGATGTTCTGGAGTTCAGGATCAGCCACGGCGGGCTGCTCAGCTTTCTCGTTCGGCTAAGAAGCCCCTAGCCTTCAGATGTGGACGTGGAGATTGTGCCTTGCCCGTAAGAATAGCCACATATCTTCATAAAAGCCCCCCGCAACAAGCAGGGGGCAGTCCTGAGACAAATTGCTGCATCACATCGGGATGGCGTCATCGCCGGCATCCATTTCATCGAGCAGATTGTCATCGATCGGTTCACCGGGCAGCGGCGTATTCGTGATGAACCCGTGCGCGGCCTCCAGGGCCAGGATCAACGCCGGGATGTCCGTGGCCCGAAGCGAGCCCGCGTCCATCCATTCGCCGGTCGTTTTACTTCGATACCGACGTGCATTGATGGTGAGGCTTCTGAAGAAGCGAGGGCCATCATCGCCTTGCACTTGATTCAACCAGACTGCGAGGCCGACGCCGCCGTGGAAAGGTCCGTACTTCTTTTCGGGACGCTTCGGGGGGGCAGGCATTCGCTTGGTTTTCGTCGCGGCCATTGGCGTGCTCCATTTCACGAGACAGTAGTCTCGTCGTAAGGGTGGGAAAGATCGTCTCAGGATTCCCTGCAGGCAAACGCCGGCAAGGGAGCCAGAGTCCCACAAAACGGCACAGAGCGCAAGGGATTCATAGTCCGCTCCGAGAGCCACGAAGAAAACCCCGGCACATAGTGCCGGGGTTGGGGTCACGATCCCTCGGGCCATTCCCTGGCCAGCAATTCCGCGGCGAGCATCCCCCACTCTACATCGATGGACCCGCAGAGGTAGTCGGCGTAGCTGGCCGACGGCTCTTCCTCGCGAACGGCACGTCGGAACCAGCCGATGAGTTGGAGTGTCAATTCCACTGTTCGCAGTATCGCAATCTGAGCGCGTGATACGTCACGTGACACCGGCATTCGCTTCACGTCCTCAGCGAGATCGAAACAAGCGTGAAGCGTGAACGGGTCGCTGCGAATCCATTTGCGGATGGTGCGAGTGGCGTAGTTGCCGGTAGCGACCAGGCGGTCGACTTTCTGGCGGGGCGATTCCAGCAGTGAAAACAGATTCGGGCCGCTCGCCGTCCGGCGACGCTGCTTACTCCTCATGGTCGCCTCCCAGCATCCGGTCGGCGACAAGTTGGAAATAATAGGTCACGCAGCCGTCGCCGAAGGCGTCGGTTTCCACGTCGTATTCATCGCCGCAGGTGGGGTTGTCGCAAACCACGGTCAGGGAAACGTCATCGAAGTCAACAATGTCGAGCGGGCCCTGGCAAGAGCGGCAGACTCCGTCTTTGGGATCGACGCGCATGGGGACCTCCAGAGGTGTGAGAAGGATCGGGGGTGATCTGCCGGAGTCGGCAGACGTACCGAGCCTGCCAGAGGTGCGGTCACTGCACAATCAGCCGATGATGTGCGGCGTATCGCTCGGTGTTTCGGAAGGGGCACGGTCGAACGTGATTTCCCCCGCTGTGAGCAACTCTTCGATTTCGTCGCGGATGGCGTAATCCGGGAACCAGTAGAGATGTTCGACACGGCAGATTTTGCCCTGGTCATCGCGGTCGATGCCGGTGCCGAGGATCGGGGCCGACGTGAGGGCCGCCAGTTCTTCGGGGGCGATCAGTTCCCAACCGCACGAGAGGTGGTCATCAAGCAGGCAGACCAGTGCGGCCCAAGTTCCATGTTGATACTTCTCGATGCGAAATGTCTCGACTTCATCCTTGCCATCAGCGGTGAGGGCAATGCGCAGATTGCCGCGGTCGGTGGGGATGAGATCGACGTAGGTGCCTGACGATGGTGGCGGATTCACGGTCAATGATCGCACGGAAGCAGTGCGGTGATACAGCCGCCGGGCCCGTCCTCGATGAACCAGAGATTCTCCGGCTTCTCTGGATCGGCGAAGACCTGCAAGTAGTCGAGTCCGCCGTGGGCCTTTGCCTTCGCGCGGAGAACACACAGACACTCAAAAATCGTCTCATGCGTGTAGAGTGCAATCGCCGCCGGCGTGGCAACGAACGGCTTGTCCGGGCTGGGTAGAAACAGGTTCGTCGATTCGGGATGGTCGAGTGGGATTTCCTGCGGCTTCAGTTCGGGAAGGTGAGAAAGCATCGAAATGGGGTGAATCGACCCCAATTTACGCGGTCAGCATCGGCTCTGCAAGAATGAAACCTCTTACGGCTGCCGCCAATCGATGAGCGTCAGGCCGGGTATCCAGGCGAAATGGGGCGTGTTGCCCGTGACGAGTTCGCGGCCCTGATTCAATGCGGTCGCGGCGATGAGCAAATCTGCATCATTGTGGGGAAAGCCGCCGGTGCGGGCGATCACCCACAAGTCCTCGGCCCGTTCGAAGACCGCATCATCGACAGGCAAGACAAGTCCTGACTTACAAAACGATTCAAACTTCACGAGCAATCGATGGGCCTTCTTGTGTTTCAGGCCCCGACGGATCTCGTATCGCGTGACTGCGGAAAAGCAGAGCGGTCCGACAGTTCGCTCGTAATCCAACGCGCGCTGGGCCACGAGCGGATTCCTCAGCTTCAAAATCTCGGAGACCATATCCGAATCGAGGAGCGCGGGATTCATACGTCGATGTCACGGCTGGAGCCGTCACGAACGATGCCGCTGCAAATATCATCGACTTCGGCTTCGCTCAGACCTTCGAACACTTTCCAATGCTCCGGAATCCCAGCGGGCATGTCCTGCGGGGGGGCCGCGGCCGGAAGAGGCAAATCGAGCTTCTGAATGCTGAGGATGATTCGCTCCGATTCTCGCAGAGGATGGCCGATGACCCGTTCCAAAGCAGACCGCTCGGGAGCGTCCAGTTCGCCGACGTTGCGGATGACCGTTTCCATGCCCGAATCATAGCAGACTTCACCGGACCTTGCGATCCAAGCCCTCTCCGTGTCTCGATTGTGATTGGCATGATCGGGTTTCGTTAGCCGGCTGGAACACGGGCATGGGCCTGGGCAGCGGCGACTTTAGATGAAGAGGAGTGCCTCCGGGCCGAGGTTCGCCGTACGATCTCCGCCCGTTCCGAGCTGCCTGTCGGCGGAAGGAGTGTTTGGAGCGAAAAGGGACGGGATGGATGGCCGCCGATCAAAGCGCGGACGTAAGCCGTGTGATTCGGCAGATTGCACAAGTCCGCGGGGGTCAATTGACCTTCGTGCTTGCTGAACGCCGGCGCCAGTCGCTCGGCATCCTCCAGCCCGACGCGGAGGGCGATCATGGTTCCGCAGTTGCCGATCACCGCGTGAAACGTCGCCTCGTCGAGTTGATGCGTCAATTGATGGCTGAGTACCAGGCCGAGTCCGTACTTTCGGGCCTCGCTGAGCATGATCGCCGTCGACGGGGTGATGAGGGATTGAAACTCATCGAGGAACAACGTGTGGTGTTTGCGTTCGGATGCCGGCAAGTCGGCGCGGGACAGTGCTGCCTGTTCGACGGCGGTCAGCAGCAAGCTGCCGAGCAGCGTCGAATGATCCTGGCCGAGCAGACCGCGGCTGACGTTGATGATGAGGATTTTCTCGTCGTCCAACACGCGGCGCAAGTCAAGTGACTTCCCACCGGTGCCAGAGGTGATGGCGCGGAGCCGGCGGTTGGCGAGTGCGGGCGCGAGCTTGTTGGTCACACTGGAAACCGCCTCGGTGCGGTACTGGCCGTTCCACGATGCGAACTCGTTGAGCCAGAACGAGCGCACCACCTCGTCACTGATGCGAGCAACGGCCGATTCGCGATAGGTCTTGTCGGTCAGCAAATGCAGCACGTCCAGGAGTGTGCCGTTCTGTTCGACGACGACGCAGACGGCGAAACGCAACAGTGATTCCAGACGCGGCCCCCAGGACTCGAAGAGTTTTTTGAACGCCGACACGACTCCGGACGTCACATGATCGACCTGCGAAGGATCGCTGCACGCAAGCGGATTGAAGGGAACCACCGCCGCGCCGGCGGCCTCGAAGAGAATCACATCATTGGTTCGCGATGACGGCACGAGCTCGAGCGCCGCGTCGGCGAGATCGCCATGCACGTCGATGACAGTGAGTCCCCGGCCGGCATGCATGGTCTGCTGGATGAGGTTCAGAAGCAGTGTCGATTTGCCGGTGCCCGTCGCGCCGACGCAATAGACGTGGCGTTTTTGAGCCTCGGCATCCAGAGCGATCAGACGCCGGTCATCACGGAAGAGGACACGGCCGAGCGTCACACTCCCCTCCTCCCCACTGGCCGGGAATGACGGCGGCGGTTCCAGTTCGCGGAACTCGCTCATCTGCATCCCTTCGGCGGCGACACCTTGGGTTGGCGCGTGGAAGAGCGTCGCCAGTTCATCATGGCTGAGCAATTGCCGATAGCGCGACAGTGCCGGAGACGTTGGCGGAAGGGTTCCGCGACGGATGCGGCGGATATGAAACGTCGCCAGTCGCGGCTCGGTGAAGGCCCCGAGCGCTCCGGCCATTTGCCGGAGTCGTTCGAGGGCCTCGCGGCGTCGGTCGTTAGGGGCTTGGACGGTGAGGCGGATCTGCACGTCGAAGAGATGCCCGCCGATCTTTCCGGCGGCGGCCTGCAGGTCCTCTTCCCGGTCGTGCTGCCGACCCGCGGTGGTGTCGAGTGTGGTGCGTTGCGGATGCGGCGTGCGGCGAGCCAGTTTGCCGAGCAGCGCTGCCATACTTGCAGGGCATGCTCGGCGTAGAACTCCGCCAAGCGATGGTGGTGCCGGAAGAACTCACGGTCGAGCGTCCGGAGAACAGTCGCAGCCCGATGACTGCGCCGCGAGCTCGCCCGTGTAAGTCTCAAAGAGAACCTACAGAGGATGTCCGGACTCGGGGTAATCGCCCGCAACAAGCCGGTGATCGGATCGGCGTAAGTCCGCGTGAGTGCGTCCTCGAATTGGGCGTGCCGGAGAATCGGGAAGATCTCCGGCCGCAACTGGACCTCGGCCGTCCAAGTCTTCCATTCACTCGGGGCCTGGTCGACGCCGGCAATCGTCGTCAGCGAACAGTTCGGATAGTGGGCATTGATCGGCTCGGCGATGAAGTCTTCGTCGGCGTTGGCGAACTCCAGCACCAGGCCGACGCGCCCTTCGACGGTCGCGTAATGAAGCGTCAAGGGCGCGCTCAAATGATGGGATTGATGGATCGCGGCCAACGCCCGCTCCATGTAGCGCGGCCCACGGTCGTTGATGGCTGGGGCGGAGAAAAGTTTGAACACGGGCACAGCGTAGCAGTCCCCTTTCGTGCACCGCCAACTGCCCCGTCGCCTGTGTGTACTGGCGTGAGGCAGAGGCGCGGCCATGACTCGGCTCGACGGGCCCTTGTCCTCGACGTGAGTGGAGGGGCGGGGGTTGATAGCCTCGCCAGCCCAGCGGCGTTCCTGGCTGACCAGAGCGTATCAGGCCACAAACGGCGAATCCATCAAATGATTCAAGCGGACCGGTGTTTTCAGGAATTGCGCGGTCGGATGCGGATCTACCAGAGCCTGCCACTGCCCAAAGTGATCCAGAAACAGCGGTGCGGTCAGCGGGACCTCGTCCGATACGAAAGCATCTTGCGCGGCAGCATAGACCAGCCGGCGGGTGGGATAGGTCTGAATTTTCCGGGTGAAGGCGAGAATGTGATAGGCCCGCACCACGGTCGCGGTGAGGAAGACAACCCGGAATCGCGGCGGCTCCCAAGCCTTGCCCGAGGCCCGCCACGATTCCAGTAACTGGTTCTGATAGGCGTGGTAGAGGCAGACTTTGCGGCGGATGCTGCTGGCCGCCGGAGAATCGATCGATTCCTGGCTGGTGTCGATCTCGAACGCGAAACTGAACGTCCGGCCGCCGCTGCTCAGCCGCAGAAAGCAATCGGGCTGTAGGCGGTCCTCGCCGACGGAGAGCACCAGTTCGTTCTCGCGGTAGAACCGTTCGATGGTGATGTCGCGGGCGTGGCTGGCACTGACCACCGTGACGACGGACTCGGCCAACCGCAGAGTATGTGCGAAGTGCGAGGGCGCGATCTCGGCGAAGTAGGCCCGGGCTGGCAAAGGCACTTCGGGGCCGTGCAACATGGCGAATCCTGCAGGCGTGATCTTGTAATAGTTCTGCAATCCTCCGCCGGCGAAGGCTGATCCCCAGGAGCGCACGAACCCTTCCCGCGCCAGCGCCGCCAGGCGTTCGCGCAGCCGGCGGTCATCCTGGAAGGGACCGCCGTCAAAGGACTGACTGGCATCGTGCAAGAGGGCGGTCGTGGCCGGTGTCCAACTCAAGAGGCGCAGAAGTGACCGGTCGCGCGGCGTTATTAGGCTGATGCGGTTGGACATGGGGCGGTGGCAAGTGTAGCATCAGCCCCTTTTGTTCCCAACCATGAAGCTGAACCAATACATCAGCGTCGATGAACTTCAGGCCGCCACCTCGCTCCCGGAGGCCGCGGCCAAGTGTGGCGTCGCGCTGGACGTGATCGGCAGCGGCGGCCAAGTGCGGCTCGATTGTCCGTTCGGCTGCGCTGGCGATCACCTGGGCAAACGGGAAATATCCTGCGACACGTCGAACCCGCAAAAAGTCTTCGCGTGCCACGCCTACACCTGCCAGGGCAAAACCCGCGGCAATCTTCTGACCCTGATGCATGGCTGGCTGACCGGAACGCTCCCGACCGGAGGCAAACTCAAGGGCGAAGAGTTCAAGCGGGTGCGCGAAGTGCTTGCCGGCGGTGCCACGCCGACGGGTGCCCCGGCCGCGGCAGCCGGGCATGAAACGGTGAAAAAAGTGGAACCGCGCAATCTCCCCCTGGCCGCCAGCGTCAACGACAAGGCCCGCGAACTGGTGACGCTCGACGAAAAGTTCCTCCGAGACGTGGCGGCGATGCCGCCGGCGGCGGCCAGCTACGTGCGGCGGCATACCTGTCTGACTCCCGAACTCATGACGAAATGGCGCTGTGGAATACTTCCGCTCGACGGCGGCGAGGACAAGCGGGGCTGGTCCCTGCGGGGCCAGATGTGTTACCCGATTCTCGCCGAAGACGGCCAGGTGCTGGCCTGGGTCGCCCGGGATCCCCAATACGAAGCCAAAGAGCAAGCGTTCAACAACTTGCCACCCGATCAGAGGGGCAAGGAGAAGCGCCCCGCTAAGCACAAGGTTCCGGCCGATTTCCACCGCGGCCTCGAACTCTTTGGCCAGCAAGCCGCGCGACTGGCCGAGCCGGGTTACCGCGAAATGATCGCCCGCTGCGGTGTTCTGGTGGTGGAAGGATTCAATGACGTGCTCGGCCTCGATGCCATCGGCGTACCCGCGGTGGCGGTGATGTCGAACGCCATCACCGAGCCGCAGGTCACCAAAATCGAACGCTGGTCCCGGCTGCTGGGCGGCGGCAAAGTCGGGCTGCTCTTCGACGCCGACGAGCCGGGCGACGGCGGCGCGAAGGAAACCCTTTGGCTCCTGGCCCAACGGGGCCTCGATGTGCGTCTGGGCTGGAGCCGGGCGATGCAAGGGGGTAAGTTTGCCGGCCGTCAACCGGAAACGCTCACGGCCGAAGAGTGGCACCAAGCGATCCGCCCGGCCCTCGAACGCTGACTCATCCGCCTAGAATGGCTGGCATGGATGACAATGCCTGCGATGAACCGTGCGTCGTCCACTCCGTGCTCAACCTCGAAAATGAACCCTACGAGGTGCAGGAGTTTTTTCGGACGCTGGAGCTTCCGCCGGAAGGGGTCCTGATCATGCTCGACGGCAAGCCGCTAGTCACCATCGTTCCGCTGGACGACAACCCATAACTAGTGTCCGTCGCAGAACGCAAATATCTCTAGTATTCTCGGTGTTTTTGGGCAAATCGCGCAGCGAAGCTTGCAGGCGTATCG
This sequence comes from Limnoglobus sp., assembly GCA_041736785.1. Classification (GTDB taxonomy): domain Bacteria; phylum Planctomycetota; class Planctomycetia; order Gemmatales; family Gemmataceae; genus JBGSSZ01. The sequence continues at coordinate 54 of JBGSSZ010000410.1, read as the reverse complement.
TCTACTTCAGTAGAGAAAGCACTGGTTTTTGCGGAAATACGTCGCCGCAGGCCG
>JBGSSZ010000376.1:0-5746 GCA_041736785.1 Limnoglobus sp. | reverse complement strand
TCGGGGGGCATCGGAGCCGGTGGCACGGCCGAACTCGAGTGGCCCAGCTTCCAGGCGATGCCAACCAGCAGTGCGCCGACGACGGCGCCAATCGCGGCCGAAACAGGATCGAATGTCATTGTGCGTCTCGCGGTGAACAGTTCGCTCGTTTTACGAGGCGGCGAATCACTTGACCCGGTTTCATCAGGGCCTTACGATTGCAGAACCTGCCTGGTCCCGCTTCTCGCTCGCTGCGATCGAACTCCGGAGTCTCTGACATGCGTCGCACACTCTCCGCGGCTCTCATGCTTCTGACCGGCGTCGCGCTGGCCCAGTCGCCGAATAGCACACTCCCCTCGCCGCGGGTCAACAGTGTCTTTCCCTGCGGCGGGCAAGTGGGGAAATCATTTGAAGTGAACGTCCGCGGCACGGAACTCGACGAACCGCAAGGACTGACTTTCAGTCATCGCGGCATCACGGCGAAAGTCATTGTCACGCCCGAGCCGGCAACAAAGAAGGGCGAACCTGCGAAGGCGGCAAATAAGTCAGTCCCCGCGAATGAAGCGAAATTCACGATCACGATCGCCAAGGATGTCCCGCCGGGCACGCACGAAGTCCGCTTCGTGGGTCAGTTCGGCGTCAGCAATCCACGGGCGTTCGTCGTCGGCACACGACCCGAGCAGAACGAAACCGAGCCTAACAGCGATGTGCCCGAGGCGCAGAAAATTGAGTTGGGTAGCGTGGTCAATGGCGTGATCTCCGCCACGACCGATGTCGACTACTTCATCTTCACGGGCCGCAAGGGTCAGCGCATCCTCGCTCACTGTGCGGCCAGCAGCATTGACAGCCGCAGCCGTCCGTTCGTCGAACTTTTCGCCAGCGACGGCGCATCCCGACTTGGGATCAACCGCAACGACACCGGCAACGACGCACTCTGCGATGTCACACTCCCCGCCGATGCGCAGTACTACCTTCGCATCAGCGAATTCGCGTACACTGCGGGCGGCGAGGACTATTTCTACCGCCTGAGTGTGAGCGATGGCCCCTGGCTCGACGCGATCTACCCGCCGATGATCGAAGCGGGCAAAATCGCGACGGTGACGCTGATCGGTCGCAACCTGAAGGACGGCAAGCCTGCCGGGAGCATCGACGGCAGGCCCCTGCAGGCAGTCACGACGACCATCACGGCTCCGAAGGATTCGCTCGGCTTCGCAGGGTTGGCCATGCTGCCGCAGACCGCGGGATTGCTCGACGGGTTTGCAGCGTCGCCGCTTGACCTCAACGCCCGCCCGCTGTTCTTCGCGACGGCACCGGTGGTCCTCGAAACGCAGGAGCCCAACGACACGATTGACAAGTCCCAGGCTGTCCCGACTCCCGTAGAGCTTGCGGGTTGCATCTTTGTGCGGAACGATCGCGACGCGTATCGCTTCACGGCCAAAAGGGGCGAGCCGGTGATGATCGAACTTTTCGCCGAGCGGATCGGGACTACGCTCGATGCGGTACTCAGCCTGCATGGACCGGATGGCAAAGAAATCGCCGCAAATGCAGCGTTTATGGATGATGATCCCGAGGCCCTGCATCCGACTTCGTTCTTCAATCGCACGACCGACCCGGCACCGTTTCGCTTCACACCGACTGTGGATGGTGTGTACACCGTGACTGTGAGTGCCCGCGATTCGAATGCGAACTTTGGTCCGCGGACGATTTATCGTCTTCGGATCGTGCCGCCGCAGCCGGATTTTCGCGTAGTGGTGATGCCGCGGAACCGCGACCTGCCGAGCGGCGTGACAGTGACGTCCTCCGGGGAGACGGCAATCGATGTTTTCGTGCAGCGCCTCGACGGTTTCTCCGGGCCAGTTACGGCGACGATCGAAAACCTACCCGCCGGCGTGACCGCCAAGCCCGCCATGATCGGCACCGATGAGCGCTGGGGCCTGCTCGTGCTCAACGGCGGCGATGTCAAAGACGCTGAAACCATGGCAAAGGTCGTCGCCACAGCCACAATCCGCGGCAAGCTGGTGACTCGTGCTGCACAATCCGCGAGTATCACGTGGGATGTACTCGGTTCGCAGAACGCCGCGACCATCGCACGGCTTGACCGCGGCCTGCTCATTGCCACCCGCAAGGCCGATAAGCGACCCTATCGCATCAGCGCCAAGCTCGACAAAGCCACGATCAAAGGCAGCGATGGCAAGGAGCGACCGGCAAAGCAGCCGTTTGAGGTGAAAGCCGGGGAGAAAATCAATGTCCCGGTCGTGATCGAATGGCAGGGTGGCGGAGCCCGACCCAATGTTGTCAATCTCAATATGGAGCCCACGTCCCTGAACCAGAATAATCGCAGCCCCATCGCGGTGAACAATGGCCGCCCCTTGCCTGTGGCGAAGGATAAAAACGAAGCGGTCATGGTGGTCGAGGCCAAAAATAATACAGCACCTGGCTATTACAATGTCAATCTGATTGGCGAAACAAAAGTCAATATGAGCATTGAAGCCGGGGGGAAGCAGAAGAAAGATTTCACCGTACTGGCGTATGCCGCACCGTTTTCCATCACAGTATTGCCAACGACTCTCGCAAAACTCTCGCAGACGAATGCGACCGTCAAACTGGGCAAGAGCACACCACTCACGGTCCGCGTCGAACGGCTGTTCGATTTCGAGGGCGAATACAAGGTCAGGATCGCCTTTCCTGAAAAGTGCGGCCTCCAGGCTCGTGATGCAGTCATTCCCGCCGGGTCGAATGAAGTGAAAATTGAAGTTGACTGCATCAGCGACGCCAAGCCCGGCCGGGTCAATGCAACCATTGAAGCGACAGCACTGTTCGATGATAAGTACAAAGCGACCAGCGAAGCCAAAGCTGTGATCACTATCACAAAGTAAGCCGGAAACCTGATATGTATTATCTGATGCTGCCATTGCTGGTGCTGATGGCCGATGACAAGGCTCTCAAACCCATTGAGCCGGCGATACTCGATCGCAAAGAGCCAATCGATTATGTCAAGGACGTGGCTCCGATCTTCAGTGCGAAGTGCACCAGTTGCCACACGGGCTCGGTCAACGAAGGCGGCTATTCCATGGCAAACTATGCCAACCTGCTCAAGGGCGGCAAACGCGGTGTGGCAATTGTGCCGGGTCAACCAGCGGAGAGCAATCTTTATCTCTTCTCTTCGCATGCCAGGAAACCCATCATGCCGCCGAAGTCGGATGACAATGCTCTGTCACCCGCTCAAGTGGCAATACTCAAGCGGTGGATCGAAGAGGGTGCGAAGACTCCGAAGGAAGCGGAGACCAAGACCCGCAGCGTGGTCGTGCTGACGCTACCACCGGCGCTGGTCAATCCCGTGCGGGCACTCGCGGTGCATCCCACCTCGAATCTCATTGCGGCGGGTCGTGGCAATCAACTTGTTCTGATCGATGCGAAGAGCGGTGATGTGGTGAGCCGACTCGTCGATCCCAGCCTCAAGACAAAAGATGGCAAACCGGCCAACGCGGCCCACATCTCGCTGGTGGAATCGCTGGCGTTCAGCCCCGACGGCACCATTCTCGCCACGGGCAGCTTCCGCGAAGTCGTGCTCTGGAGCGTGGACAAGAAAACGATTCTCGCCCGGATCACTGATTTCGCGGACAAGGTCAACGACATTGCTTGGAGCCCGAAAGGCGACCTTTTCGCGACGGCGGGCGGTGCTCCCACCGAAGACGGTGAGATTCGAATCTTCGACAAGGTCGGCAAGCTAGTGCTCAATTTCAAGAGCCCTCACAGCGACAGCGTCTTCGGCGTCGCGTTCAGCCCCGACGGCACCAAACTCGCCAGTGCCAGCGCGGATAGGTTCGTCCGCATTTTCGAGCTTCCCGGCGGAAAACTGATCAAGAGCTTCGAAGGGCACACTCAGCACGTACTCGATGTGGCGTGGGGCCCAGACGGAAAACGCTTCGCAAGTGCCGGTGCCGACAGCCTCATTAAAATCTGGGACCTCGACAAAGGCGAGCGCGTGCGCGAACTCAAGAACCATAAGAACCAGGTCACGCGACTGGCATTTGTCGGGAAAACCATCAACTTCCTCAGTGCCAGTGGCGATGGCACCGCTCGCCGCTGGAGCATTGAAAGCGGCGATGGCTCACGCAGCTTCGAGGGCGCGAAAGACTTCCTCTACGCGATCGCGGCGAGTGCCGACGGCAGCATCATCGCCACCGGCGGGGAAGAAGGACTCGTCCGCGTCTACGACGGCAAAAACGGCAAACTGGAAAAGACCGTCACCTTCGAGCCCCAGAAATAGCTAAACTCCACAGCACCGACAGGAGATTCGCCATGCTTCGCGTTGCCTTGCTTCTGCTCTTCGCTTTGCCCGCGGTGGCACAGCCCAAGACCGGTTTCGTCGACCGCACGTTCAAGAACGCGGACGGCAGCGAATCGCCGTATGTCGTGTTTGTTCCTGCCGGGTACGATGGCACCCAGCCTGTGCCGGCGATTCTCTTCCTGCACGGTGCCGGCGAGACCAAAGGCGGCAGCAAGATGCCCGTCGAGGTCGGGCTGGCCCCGGCGGTCAAAGCCAAAGCCAAAACGTTTCCCTATCTGGTGGTGATTCCGCAATCGGAGAAGCGCACCTGGATGGCCGACAAAGAAGATGGCAAGCGCGCCATCGCGATCCTCGACGAAGTGCAAAAAGAATTCAAAATCGATCCCAAGCGAATCTGCCTCACCGGGCTCAGCATGGGCGGCTTCGGCACGTGGAGCCTCGCCGCCGCGTACCCCGACCGCTGGGCGGCGATCGTCCCTATCTGCGGCGGTGTCCAGCCCGGCAAGGCCAGCGACGTTGCCGCCAAAATCAAAGACATCCCGACCTGGTGCTTCCATGGCGACGCAGACAAAGCGGTCAATGTCAGCAAGAGTCGCGAAGTGATCGCTGCCATGAAGAAAGCTGGCGCGAAACCCAACTACACCGAATACCCCGGCGTGGGGCACAATAGCTGGGATAAAGCATACGCCACAGACGAACTCTGGACTTGGCTGGCAAAGCAGAAGAAGTCGTGAGTCATGGGCGCATTCATCGGCTATGGAGATCGCGGAGTTTGGGCCAACAACAGGGAACGTGACGCATTCCTCGACTGGTTCGCATCGCACCGCTGTTCACTACATGACGCTCGCTGGGAATACTGCAAATCCCCGGCACAACGTTACACAGGTCGTTGTCTCAATCTCGAAGATCTCATCGAGACGGGCCAGCGTTTGGGGCTGACTCGTGAGGAGTATCTCGACGCCGAGCGAGAATACTGGCCTCATTTGGCGCAGTTGCTCTCCATTATTGAGGCGATCACCACCGGCGATTGGAAGCTGGAAGTGGACAACCCGGAAACAATGAAATGGCGACGCGAGGAGGAACCGGAGCTCGATGTGTATGTGCGACTGGGTTTGCTGGACTGATTATTCGAAGAACGCTTTCACCGGCTCCGCGAAGCCGGGGAGGATGTCGGGAATAGTGACTGTGTCGCCGTTGTGGAAGCGGACGTCGATCTCGTTTTTGCGGTGAATCGAAATCGTTTCGAGGTTCGGATCCACTGACATGACCACAGTGACGCCACAATTCAAGTACTCCTGAATTTTGGTGTCGATTGAGCCGGCACGATCACTGGGTGAGCGAATTTCGACAATCAGATCCGGCGGGGTCAGCCAAGGCCCGACTGGAACCGGCTGCTCCCTAGCCCGTATTTCTCACTGAGTTGAAGGCTCGGCGGCTTTGCGGTGGTAGAAGTGTTGATTCACCAGCACGTTCGCC
>JBGSSZ010000366.1:0-4977 GCA_041736785.1 Limnoglobus sp. | reverse complement strand
CGCGGCTGCCGCCGTTGAGAAAATGCACGCTGAATCCGCTACCGACATCGATGAGCGGGCTGAGCTTGGCGTCGATGACGCCGAGTTGGTTGCCGGCGACGCCGTTGGTCAGGCCGGTGGCAGCACCTACGCCAATGAGGTTGAATGACGAGTTGGCGATCGCGCTGGCGAGTTGGATGTCGCTGGCGAACGCGCTTGTGCCCGTGCCCAAGAGATTTCCGACAATGAGGGTGTTGTTGATTGTTGCCGTACCGGAATTGACGACGCCACCGATCGACCCGCTGCCGTTGTTGTCCGAATCAGACACATTGGCGGAGATAGTGGAATTGTTCAATTCGATGGTCGATTTGGAGAAGTTTTGGACTCCCCCGACAAACTGGGCCGACAGATTGCCGCTAATGGTCGTATTGTTGAGCGTTGCGTTACTCTGAAAATTAGAGATGCCCGCGCCGGTACCATTCGGTCCGGTGTTGTTGTTCACGACGCTGGAATTATTGAGTGTGAGGGTTGCCGCGAAGACGTTACTGATTCCGCCGCCGTTCAGGCCGCTGGTATTGTCCCGGATGACGCTGTTGTTGATGGTCAGGGTGCCTGCATTATTGATCACACCGCCGCCGTCTTCAGTGCCAGGGGCAAGGCCGTTGCGGATGTTCAGACTATTGAATTCTGCGGTCGCCCCCGGTTCGATTCTGAAGATGCGGAACTCCGGCGTGCCGCCGGCGCTCGATCGCTGAACGGTTTGCAAAACACCAGCGGGGCCAGTGATCGTGGTCGCCGCACCGTCTGTCAGGGCGAGATCTGCCGTGGTCAGGTTAATCGCACCCAGGCCGTTGGCGAAGGTGATTGTGTCGGCCCCCGAGATTCCATTGGCGAGCGTCACGGCTTCACGGATCGACAATTGCCCCGGGCCGATCAGGCCATCGGCTTCGTCGATGGGTGTATCGACGACGAGCGGCACCGTGCGGTCAAGCACGCGGATGAGTGCCACGTCGGTGCCATTCGATGTCGTGGTGGCCGAACCCACGGCCACGTAGCGACCGTCGGACATACGTGCGAGGCCGGTCGCCGTGTCGGTATTCCCGCCGCCCAAGTCGAACGGGTACGTTCGCGTGCCGGTGCTGTTGAAGCTGGCATCCAGCGAGCCATTGGCATTGACGCGGGCGATGGCGATATCGGTGTCGGTGGAGCCGAACGTCGCCAACCCGGCGGCGACGATCGTGCCGTCAGTCTGCACAGTCACCGCGTTGGCAATGTCGTTTTGGGAGCCGCCGCTATCGAAGGGCACCAGCAGGAGGCCATCGCCATCGAAGCTAGTATCCAACGAGCCATTGGCGAGAAGCCTGACAATGCCGAAATCGCTGCCGTTGGAGCTTGCGTTGGCCGCGGCCCCGGCGACGACGATCGAGCCATTCGCAAGGACCTGCACGGCATTGCCGCGGTCGTTGCCGGCGAAGTCGATGCGCACGGTGTTCTTGAACCCGCTGCCGCTGGCCAAGCCCTGGAACGCGCCGGAGTTGTCGAAGCTGCCGTCGGGGTTGATCCGCGTCACCACCATGTCGGTATTGCTTGAGAAGTTGGTCGTGCCGACGGAAATGATTTTGCCATCCGGCTGGAGGCCTATGGCATTCACCCCCTCATCGGCAGTTGTGACGGTGTAGGCAAAGACACCGGGAATGCCGATATTTGCAAATGATGCGTCTGGTGTGCCATTGGAGTTCAGTCGCACGAGCAGGAAATCGCTATCGCCAGTACTGCTTGCCGTTGACCCCCCGATCAGAATCTGACCGTTCGGCTGGATGAGCACGGCGTTCGCCTGATCGTTCTTGCTCACGCCAGAGTTGACCCCGATCGTGACGAGGCCATTCGTTCCAAAGCTGGTATCGAGAACGCCATTGCTCAGCAGTCGGATGACCGCAACATCGCGACCATTGGCACTTGTGTCGGCATAACCGGCCACGACGATCCTGCCATTCGATTGGATCGCGACCGCATTGGCTCGATCGTCGTTCCCGCCGCCATTGTCGAATCCGATGATCGAGCGCCCACTGCTGCCAAAAGTATTGTCCGGCGATCCGTCCGGGTTGTACCTCAGGACCAGGAAATCATTGTCGGTCCCGCTGAATTGCCGGAAGCCCGCTACCACGATCTTGCCATCCGCCTGAACAGCAACTGATGATGCGGATTGATTCAGTGCGTTGCCAAAATCAAAAGTCTGTTTCCCGTCGCCATCGAATAGCGGATCGAGCAACGCCGCATTCGGCACAATGCGATCCTCCAGCAACTGGAGATGGAACTGCTTGGCAAGAAAAGACTTCGGTGATGCAGACTTGCTACGACGCATGGGCGAAAACTCCAGTGAAGAACTGTGGATCGTACAGTGTATTTGCACGAAACACGCTATCCTTCCGCGGAATTTTGCCAATTTGTTAGGAAATCATGAATTCACTTGTGGCGCAAATTTGCATGGTCGAGATCCAGACGATAGAGCACCTGGTTGTAGTCGTAGCGAGGCGTTTTCATCGGATTGCCGGAGAAGTCACTGGTGTAGGTGCCTTCAAAATAGATGCTACTCCCGCTATCGAAGAAGTCGTGATGAACCACGTTGTAGAATGTCTGCTTGTCGTGTGTGACGACTTTCACGGCTTTCCTGAAGGGGCCATTCGGGGCGTTGGCTTCGGAATACCAGACCTCGCCGAGATACGACGTTCCACCGACTTGGCCCGCGAGCAGGAGCCACTTCTGTCGGTGGGCATTCCAGCGCACTGAGCCGCTGTGCAGAGTGACGCCGCTCGGTAGAAAGCGAGTCTGCTCCGGTTTCATCACGCCGGCTTTCACCCACGCTGCCTCACGCTTCGAGTCCGTCGGTGGCAGGTCTTTCTGCCAATGCCACGCGGGTTGGCCATCGCTGCCGAAGATCGGTTTCCCGTCGGCACCCGCACAAGTGTAGGCTTCGTACTGCGTGGTGTCGAGCACTGCGGCGAGCGAGGCCGGCACGCGGACGTTCGGGTTCGGGCTACCAAAGAGCCACCAGCCTTCGTGCCGGATCGGATGCCCTTTCGGATATCGCCAGGTGTCGGTGAGCGGGAGTTGTTTCGTCGGCTCGAAGATGGCTCGCTCGTCGTTCCAGGTGCAGATGCCGTGCTCGTAGACTTCACCAAGACCCTGCCGACGGCTGTAGTGCGCCACGAGTTTGTCATCGACGACGAAGAGACTGAAGATCCAGATGACGCCCTTGGGCCGCTCGGTCAATGGCATCAATGCCTTGGCGAACTTCGTCTTCGCATCCACGAAGTAGTCATAGGCAATTCCCTCCGCGGGATCAGCCTTCGGATCGCTGGTCGCTCCGGCCGAGCGGAAGAGAACGAGCTGGTATCCGCTGCGTTGTGTGTCGCCCCAGAGCCAGAACACCTTGCAGCGATAGATCGCCGCCTGCAGGGAGTCCTGCCCGATCACGCGGCCGTTGATCACAGGCGGTACTGTGTGCCCGAGCAGGGCACTGTCGCGGAAGAGCCCTTCGCCGGTGAGTCGGCCCATCCGCTCTGCGATGTTCGTGCGTGGCAGCTTGATCTCGCAGACGCTCCCCGCTCGCGGCGTGACCCGTGTGCCCGTGAAGCCGAAGCCGTCTTTCTTCATCGCGTAGCCGTGGCTGCGGACGCTGAAAAAGACATCGCGGCCCATCAGGTCGGGCTCCAGAAACGCGACCCGCCCGGCGTTGTCCGTGACGAACTTCGTCGCGTTCACCGTCTGAAGCTCGACCAGAGGTACGCCGCGGCCCGTCTCGGCATCGACGACGCGAATCTCTGCAAAGCCATCCGCGGCGGCGACCACGTCGAACATCAGCAGCAGTACAACGATGCGGATCATTTCTTCCCCAGCAGTGCCGTGGTGGCTTTGGTCAGCAAGTTTTCTGTTTCGGGTGCGCAAAACGCGACGCCGACTTCGTAGCCGCCGTGGGGATATTCCTCGGCTGTGGGGATGTACCACGGTCCGCCGTCGCCGTAGGCCGCGGTGGCGACAAACGTCTTCGGTGCCAGCTTCTGTGCGGCGAGTTGATACTCCACAAAGCACTCCGCCGGCAGGTGCAACATGGCGATATCGTTGATCGCCAGGGCACTCACGACAATCGGCGTCGAACGCTCGTGCATCGCCAGCCGATACGCTGCGATGATGCGGTCGGCGACTTTGCCGTTCGGGTTCGCAATGCGTGCGAGCATCTCCTGCGGCGTCGGCGATTTCAATGACGGAAGTCTGACGGCTTCGTGAGACCAGGCCACCTCGCCCAGCGTCTCCGGTTTCATCGCCTTCTCCGACTCGACCATCGCGGTGTGGATGCGTTTCGCCAGCACGGCCCGCATCGGTTTGGAGCCGTCGTTGTACTTGCCTGCGGCCACATTCCCGGCACAGCCGGTGAAGTAGAGGCGATGGCAGTCCGGCGTCTCCTTCTGACGCTGCTTGCGGGCGAGTCCGACGAAGTCGCTGCTGATGCGGCCGTCGCCGTAGTAGCTCATCGGGTGCGTGGCGTAGTAGTGGCACGCCGCGATGGGCGTCTCGCGATGGAAGAACGTCACCGTCTTCAGCCAGGGATCGATGAGCCCTTCGGGCAGAGCCTGAAGCTCGGCATTTTTGCAACTGCTGCCGCGCATGGCGAGCACGTTCTGCCTGGCGTCGCGCTGCACGCGACGGTTCCCCGCCACACGATCGACCTTCGCCTGACCGCGGGCGACATGCGTGATCTGTCGCGATTTTGTGAAGCCCTCCGCGACCGCTTTGCGACCGCGATCCAGACAGGTGCGGAAGAAGTCCAGTTCAATCACGTGCGGCAGATCGGCTTGCTTCGCGACGCGAGTCTCGCTGTCGAGGCAGGCGAACGGAGCATTGTGCTGATGCACGCACTGCACCGCGACCCGCTCCGGCGTGGTGCCCGCCGCGTCCGCCAGAGCCGTCCGCCAGGCGATGTGTGCCTCATTCAGCAGGCCC
>JBGSSZ010000333.1:0-6380 GCA_041736785.1 Limnoglobus sp. | reverse complement strand
CGCTGGCTGGCATGTCGCCATCGCCCACAATCGTGCGATGCCGCGAGAGATCACCTTTGCTGCGGACCCGCTCCGTGGCGGTGGTGTCGTCGAGTTTGGCCGCGTTCTCGCCGAACTGCCGGGTGATGGTGTTGTCCCGCGGCGGCTTGGTGCGGTTCTTGCGAAGTTCGACTCGCTTTTTATTCTTCTTGCTGCTCATAATCCTGCCGCTGGATGTGCTGCCAGAGTATCCGACAGACACGCTATCTGCCAACGGGTTCACATGCTCGCGCTCCGATTGCAAACCAGGCTGATGCCGATTCCGCTGCGGATTCCGGGCGAAAGCTCGTTGGTCGTCGCCGGGACCGGAGCGTTTTTTCTCGCCGCACTCGCCTACATTCTGCGTTTTTCCGTCAATGCGCCGGTCGTGGACGAGTGGGATCTCACTCACGTCGTGCTCGGCGGCATGACGTTCACGGAATGGAGCTTTACCCGGTTGAACGAGCACCTCTTCATCCCCGCCAACGCGATCTGGTACGGCGTGATGAAGCTCAGCGGGCTCGACTTCCGAGCCGGCATGATCGTCAACCTGCTGCTCCACACCTCCGCGGCAATCATCCTGATGCGAGCTGCCCGGCACCTCCGCGGCCGCAACACGCTCGCCGATCTGATCCTCCCTGCGGCGCTTCTGCATTGGGGCCATGCTTACAACCTGCTGATGAGCTATCAGATCGCCTTTGGTTTCTTTGCACTCTCCGCGGCCGTGATGCTCGATGCGATCGCGTCCGCCGAGGCTGGCCAGGAACGCCGCACTGCGATACGAGCTTCGCTGGCGCTTCTGCTACTGATGCTGAGCGGCGGCATGGGCATCGCCTTCGTGCCGGTGCTCGGGCTTTGGATCGTCGTGCTGGCATGGCGGTCGCGAAGCGTGTGGCCATTCTGCATCCTCGCACTCGCCGGAGTTTACACAGCCTACGCTCTGCTGGCCGCACCGAAAGTCAGTGCGACGCCGACCGACGCTATCCCCCTCGGCCGTCTGCTCTGGTGCATGGCACAGTATCTCGGCATTGGCACCGGCCTTTGGTACGACGGCCCGCACTGGACGCGCAACGGCATCATCATCGCCAGTGCTTATCTACTCGTGACGATGATACTCGCTGTCGTGACGCTACGCCGTCGTGATGGCGGTCGCACGGCGGGGTTCCTCTGTTTCCTGCTGGGACACTTCGCCATTGCGCTTGGCATCGCCGTCAGCCGCGGCGGAGGCATTGCTGAGCGCTACGTGACGATCAGCGCCATCGGTGTCGCCGCGGCGTATCTCGGTCTGGTGAGCTGCTGGCCCGACTGGGCTCGGCATGTGGGCATTGTGCTCGCGGTCGCTCTGTTCGCTATCAATGTCGGGCCCGGCCAGCGCTACGGACATGGCCACCGCGCGCTCTACCGCCACCTCGAGCGTGACCTTCGCAGCGGCATGCCAGCCGAGGCACTCGTCGCAAAATACGCAAAAGCACTGCGCGTCGGCGACAATCTAATGCCCGCCCTGCTACGGCTCAAGACACACCACATCCGCGAATTCAACGATCTGCAGATGACTGAAAAGTGACGCAGCGAGTCTCGTACATTAACTGGGAACACCCGATTGGTGGCGCTATGAGACTCTCACTCTCCGTGCTGGCTTTTTGCATGTCCCCGAGCGCGTTGCCGGCCGTCAGCGTGGACGTGACGCCCGACGCGATCATTTTCCGCGATGGCGACAAACTCATCACGGAGTACCGCTACGCCGGGACGGTCGCGGTCGAGAAGGGCAAGGGGACGAAGCCGCTCGCCAAGCCGTACTTCTACCCGCTGAATGCCCCCGGCGGAACGCCGACGACGCGAGCCTGGCCGCTGAAACGCGGCAGCGCGGGTGAGACGACTGACCACTTTCATCAGAAATCAGCCTGGTTCTGCCATGGCGACGTGATCCCGGAGGGCATCACGCTCAAAGCCAAGTCGTCGGACAAGCACGTGCAAGGCGTCGATTTCTGGAGCGAGTTTCCGAATCACGGCCGCATCGTCTGCGTGAAAATTGATGAACTGATGACGACGAACGGGACCGCGAGCGTGGTCACTCACAACGAATGGCGAACGCCCGAGGGGGCCGTCGTGCTCCGCGAGACCCGCACGATCGCCGTCTCAACAACCGGCACGGGCAATCTGATCGCAGTCGACATTGCACTCCAAGCTGTCGCGAAGAGTGTCACATTCGGCGACACCAAAGAAGGCTCCTTCGGAGTCCGCGTCAGCGACGACCTGCGCCTCAACAACCCGAAGAGCACGGGCGTCGTCACATCCGCCGATGGTTCCGCCGCGACGGGGCCGAAGAAGGGCACGTTACCGATGTGGGGCCAAGTGGCAGCGTGGCACGACTACAGCGGCACGATTGACGGCAAGCCGGTGGGAATCGCCATTTTCGCCGATCCGGGCAACCCGCATCCGAGTGCCTGGCACACCCGCGACTACGGCCTCATGGCCGCCAATCCCTTCGGCCGCGACAAGTCCGGCTACCCGGCGATGAAAGGCAAAACCGAGCTCGTCAAGCTCGACAAGGGACAGACAATGAAGCTCCGCTACGCAATTTACGCGCACACTGGTGATGTGAAAACAGGCCGTGTGGCCGAGGCGTTTACAGCATTCGCGAAGTGACCCCAATCAAGGTTTGGAGTACAGCTTCGGGTCGACCTTCTCGGGCTCTTTGTAGTCGCTCAGGGTTGACTCGATCATCGTCTTGCCGTTGCGATCCACCCGCATCTTGCCAAACGACTTCACAGTGCCGTCGCTCCAGTCGCTGACAAACATTTCGTCGGTGGCTTCCTTCCACTCGTCCTGCTCGTTCTTCACCTTGTATTCGAGCTTCACCGGCAGGCCACTTGCGGCGTCGAACCACAGCTTGATATCGGGCTTGTCCTGCTTGCTGACCGTCACGCCAAGGCATTTTTTGTCAGCAATCGTGGCCTCGCCGGCTGCAGTCAGCTTGTACTCCCCCTTAGGATCGACGAGCGGACGCAGCGAGAAGACCGTCATCGCGTAGACTTCGTTTCTCAGGTAGGTGAGCTTGTCGCCGGCGACCCACTGCACTCGGCCCGCACTGGTCTCCCAGGCTTGGTCGCCATTGACGATCACGCTCAAGTTGAAGTCGTTGTCGGCGACTTTGATCGCCATGTCGAATCTTAACTTGTCCGGGTAGCTGATGTGAAAATCGCCGGAGTAGGTCATGGACTGCCCGGCGACGGTCATCTTGCCTTTGTCTTTCCAGGTGGCATTACCCGTGTCGCGGGTGTCCCAACCCGTGGCTTTGAGAGCTTTGGTGATGATCGCCACAGCGGCATCGTCGGCCCGCAGCGAGCCGGCGAACAGTGTCAGCAGCAGAAGAGTTCGCATCGCAGTTCTCAGTTGCGGCTGAAGCCTGGCGAATGACGCATCGTGGTGCCGAGCGGATCGCGGAGCATGCGAGCGTAGCAGCCACGGCAGAGATCGTATTCCTTCTTGGCACTCGCGGGGACCATGTCGTCGCTGACGCTTTCATCCTCGAGTGCCTCAAACGCCACCTGTTCGGTGAGCAGTTCGTCCATGGAGTCGACACTGTCGGCTTCGCTCTCGTCGAGCACTGTCTCCTCTTCGTCGAGGATAGCGTAGCCTTCAATGCGGACGACGTAGCGAGCGTCATCGCCAGGGGTGAGTGTCTTACCGCAGAGGTCGCACGAAAAATGCCTCATCGGGGCTCCAGCATCGGGCGGCCGCTGTCGCGTCTGCGGCCAATCGTATTCATCGCGCGAATCGTCTACTATCATGCGTCGCAGTTTTCCGGTCGTGTGTCAAGCGTAAACTTCGGTGAGATTTGGAGTGGGGAAATTTCGCGACGGGTTGGGCTTGCACGACGGCCGTCGGACTCCGATAATCCCACACTTCAAAACGGAACAGGGAGGTTCCTTTCATGACCCCATTGCGTGTCCACACCGACGCCCCCGCCCTCGATGCCCGCGAACTCCGCTGGGCCACCGAAGAGCTTGCCGCATTGATCCGTCAGTGCGAGTACGGCTCGGTCGTCTGCACCGTCCTGCAGCAATCGCTGAGCGAACTCACCAGCCTGAAGGCCAGCGCTGAAGGCGCGTTCTATGGCCCCATGCGCACCAACATCGCAGCGTAGTTAACACGACAGCACACGGTCGCGAGCCGCGACCCGCCACGTTCCCACCACCGCACCCTGCTCTGCCACGAGCAGGTCGCGGTGCAGTGCCACGGTCGGGCAGACGTGGCCCGGCAGCGCATACACCACATCGCCCGGCTGATAGCGATCCGCTTCGGCCGTCTCGACGACGAGATGCTCCTCATTGTGGCCGACGATCTCGCAGGGCGGAAAGTCGAGCAAGCGCACGCGGCGTGCCATCGGCGGATCGCTGGCGACAGCTTTGGTGCCCAGATCGAGGGTCACCCGCGTCGGAGTCGGTCGGCTGACCACGCGGGTGATCAGTGCGGCCGCCGGCTCCACGCCAACGATGTCCGTGAACTTCGAGCCGTAGCCATCGTCGTGCAGCACAAAGGTCCCTGGCGAGGCCTCGAGCCCCGGCACATCCGCCACGGCAGCGATCACCGGGAAGTTGGGCGTGCCGCCCGCGACGATCCGCGGTACCGGGAAGCCCTTCGATTCCAGACGCGCACGCAGCGCCAGCATCGGCTCGATCCACGCCCACACTGCCGCCTCACGCTCCGCCCGGCTGTCCTGATGGTTGTGCCCGTCGTAGGTCTGGAACCCGCCTAGCGTCATGCCCCGGTTCGCCGCGAGCGTGTAAATCTCCTCCGCACGATCCAGCGGCACGCCCGTGCGATGCTGGCCGACGTCGAGATCGAGCACGACTTCCGAACCCGCGGGCAAAGCCAGCACATGATGAGCGTGGTCGATCAGCGATGCGAATTGTGTCCGCGGGTAAGCCGCCTTGAGTGCCGCCAGTCGTGCGATGTTCGGCCCGACCAGCGGATATGCGATCAGCACATGGCCCGCACCCGCCAGGGCCAGCATCTCGGCCTCGGCGATGGTGGCACATTTGTGCTTCGTCACGCCGTTCATCATCAGCATCTGAGCAATTTCGATGGTCTTGTGCGTCTTGGCGTGCGGTCGCAGTCGCTGCGGGCTCCCCGCGGTGGCGATCGCAGCGTGGATGTTGCGAGCGATCCGTTCGGGATAGACCACCAGCGATGGCGACAGCACCTTCTCAGCATTGTTCACACGATACCACGACATCACTTTTTCTCCGCAGCAGTCATTTCCCGCAGCGATTCGCGAGCCAGGATCGCACACTGATTGATGTCCACGAGCAATTCGTCGAGATACTGCGACTGCTGCAACTGGTCTGGTCCGAGTGGGACGCCATCCGTCTTGGCGATGAGTTTGCGGAACGCGACCAGTGCGACGTTGAACGTATTCATGAGTTTCTTCACGCCAAGCTTGTCCTTGTTCCGCACCATCACCGGCAGGGCTTTCTTGACCGCGTCGCAGGCTCGCTTGAATTCCTCGGGTTGCTTCGCAGCCGCGAGTGTGCGGATGCTATCGCGGGCAACCCGGTGCGCGTCGTTTTTCGGTGTCCACTCGGCTCGTAGTTTCTCGCGGGCATCCTTGTGCTTGGCATCCGCGGGATAAAGCGCGATGAGCTTGTCGTAGGCGTCGAGCGCCTCTGGCACATCGCCGCGGTCGAGATTTTCCTTGATGCGGTCCGCCAGTGCTTGACCGCGGAATTCCTTCTCCAGTTGCGCGGGATCCGTTGCCTTGCCGATCGCTTCCTTGAGCGCGTTGATTGTCGTGTCGAGTTGGGTCAGACCCGTCTGCACCGCGTCCATCTGCCGGGTGCTGGAGTCGAGCACCTCACTGGCATGAGAGTCCGTTGCTCCCGGCTGACCGCTCAGTTGTTTCAGTTCTTCGGCCAGTGCTTTCTCCTGCACCGCGATCGTGTCCCGGCCCGACTCCGCCCGCGCCAGTGCCTCGCGGTTCTTGGCGATGTCCAGAAGCTGATTCATGCTCTGCACCATCGCCACCTGGGCTGTGCTCAGGTCGGCGATGCGGGCCCGGAGATCCGTGCACTCACGGAGAAATTCCGCCCGCAGTTCGGCTGCGGGATCGACATCGAAAGCCAGCGTGATGGCATCTTCGCTCAGCACCGGGACCGGGAACTGCTGCGGACGATCGGCGCCGATCCCGACCGAGATGCACGCCACATTCGTGTAGGGCCGCGTGCTGCGGTAGATCCCGTCGCGCCACTCGAATCCGTCGCTGGCCGTGGGGCGGGCAGTGAAGTCGATGTCGCTGGCAGTGATGGTCAGCCGCGACCCGCGGATGTGCGGCTTGCCACCGCGATCGACGAGTTGCACCC
>JBGSSZ010000320.1:0-3029 GCA_041736785.1 Limnoglobus sp. | reverse complement strand
CTCAGCAGGCGATAGATCAGCCGCCGACCCGTGCGGACGATCCGGCACGGCATCCGCACAAACGCGTTCGCAAACGCTTTGAACTCCATCCCCAGCACCGTCTCCTTCTCCAACCGGTGCCGTTGCTGCCAGCGTCCGGGATGGTTCGATCGAAGCGGACGAAGCATTCTCTTTCGCGATGGTGACAAGTACTTCCGCTGGAAGCTTCCGCTCTTCACCGCCCCTGCGGAAGAGGTTCCGTTCCTTGCAAAGCTCTATGCAGGCCGTTTCGTCGATGAAACCGACGGGCTGAGCACTAACGACAAACACGAGTTCATCAATAACCACCAGCGCTACCGGCAAGCCTGGTTCGCGTCGCTGGGCAAGGAAGTCCCACCGATTCCCGCATTACCTGTTCTCGCCACCGCCGCCACAAAAATTGATCCGGGTGCCGTCGTTCCCTTGGAGATCGCGCTGAAGTCCATTGGAAAGTCAGTCACGGTCGAGTTTGCTGTCGAGCATGTCGGCCGGACCGCCAGCGGCGGCTGGGTCATACTCAATTCGAAAAAAGCGTTCAAAGACGAAGATAATTTCGAGGTCTCCATCCGCAACGGCGTCACCCGCGAGAAGGAATTCGGACTCAAGCAAAACTTGGTTGGTCGAACGGTTCGCGCGACCGGGAAAGTCTCGCAATATCAGGGACGAACGCAAATTGTCATCGAGAAGAAATCGCAACTCGAAATCCTGCCCGCCACGCCTACCACGTCGGGCATTGCCGACTAAGTCGTTTCCCTGCAGGTCGCGCAGCAATCACACGGGAAGTCGATCGTCGTGGAGTTCACAGTGGAATCTTTCGGCCGCAGTGTACAGCTTGCGGCCCGTCAGGGCTTCGCCGAGTAGGGATTGAATTCGGTAATTCAGCAGCGTTGTCCCGAACCGGGCGAAGTCGATAGTATCATCAATAGTGCCGTTGTTGTCGAAATCGAAGGGGTTGCGAGTGCCGCCGCGCTGTAGTCGCGGCCGCGAGCAACTTGAATTGCGTCGTCGATGAGACGTTCAGCCGATCTGTCTTGCTTGGTTCCTGCCGTCTGGGTATGACCCGGCACAGACCGCCGTATGCGACGTGAACCCTCATGCGCCCTTTCCTGTACTGCTTCGTTCTTGCATTGGCCGCAGTCTCGGCGACACCGCTTTTGGCACAACCTGATCCGGGACCTGTTGAGCCCACAGTCCCGGTGCCTTCCGCAACCGGACCGACCGAAGTTTTACTCGGCGGTTGGTTCGCGGCTGTCGAGACGGCCATTGTCCAGCCGCGAATCGAACAGTACCCAAGCGAACTACTGGCTGGTGTCCCACTCGCAATAACCGTATCCCCTGAATTCACTGGCGGATACCGCTTCGCAAGCGGGCGAGCAATTCACTTCGACTATCGAGTTCTTTCATCGTCCGGCAGCAAGGATTACGCACCAAGAGCGCAGCCGATTGGTATTGGCCGCAACGATGAGGTCCTGACCACTTTCCGCCCTTACACGGGGTATGCCGATCTGGATATGCACACCTTCGATCTCGATATCACTTTCCGCGACCCGTCATGGGATCTTCTGCCCCTGGTACGGTCACGGTGGGAGATTGGAGCGAGAGCGGTCCTGCTCTCCTCAGAGGTGCGTGAGCCGCGAGTCCATGACGACCGTTTCGGGTTGATGCTGACGCAGGCTTCGGAGTGGTTCGGCGACGAAAAGCTGACATCATCGTTCCAAGGCGGTGGGCCACACTTCGATTACAAACTGGCCCTCGCCTCGGATTCGCTCGGCCTGGAGGTCTTCGCATTATCCGACATCGCTGTTTTGTTCGGCACAGGGACTGCTCGATATTCGCCAGTCGGTCGTCAACCGGTTCGGGGCGGTCGTGAAGTAGGGCCGGGCTGGTCGATCGAGAGTGGATCCGCAGTCCTTCTCGACGCCAGGCCGATCACTGAACGTAGCTTCTCAAGCACCGCTTGGAACTGGAAAGGCGATGTTGGTGCAAGCCTGACCCGGCCGTGGCGTGGACGGTTGGTTCGCTTCACTGCTGGGTACCGCATGGACTTCTGGACGTTTAGCGGCAAGTCGAGTGGTGGTAGTGGATTTTTCGGCGGTTCGATCAAGGTGCCGGACCTGGACTTGGATATCAAGGGTGCCTTCTTGCGATTTGAAATGCATTTCTGACTCATTGAACATCGGGTTCTACCCTTCTGGTTCGCCCAAGGCTTGTCGTTTTGGCAACAGCGGATGATTGAGTTGGGTCAGGTTCGCGGGCTAACTCTTGAGGTGAACCTCCCTGGCCACTTCAGACCCGAGTGCTTACGCCACTCCAATTTCGAAGCACTTCGAACTTGGGTTCTCAGCCTGAACTCCCCTCAAACGGGGAATCAGGGTCAGCACCTTAATTCAAGCCTGAAATGCGTCACCATTCTTTGAGTGAGACGTTAGCCCTCGACTCGTCCGGGGGTTCGTTCTCCGTTCCGCTCAGAAAGGAGCGCCGAGCCTGAGTTCATTGGAACGCTGACTGTTTTCCAGTCGCCGGGCGATCCTGGCGGCAGTCCCTTTTTCGAGGTGAAGTATCATGCGGATTTTGTTCATAAATTCCGACGGCTCGGGTTTCGCCGACCACATCGAGGTCGACGACGGCACGACGGTCGCCACGCTTTTCGCGGAGAAGATGCCTGGCCGCAAGGCGAGCGATTTCCTGATCCGCGTCAACCGCCAGCCGGCGGCGGCGGATCAGGTGCTCCACGCCGGAGATCGCGCCAGCTTCACGCCCGTGAAAATCGAAGGCGCGCGGTAACCACTTTCACACTGAAAACCATGGCCCTGGCAGCGCGTCTGCCGGGGCCGTGGCGTTGGGAGGCCATGTCATGCGCGACACGCACGTGCGGATTCGACAGGCACAGCGACTGCAGGACGCCTGGGCCAAAGCTCAGCAGGAGAGTGATTCCACCAGCCAGCCCTGGCACCACACCCATCGCTGCTGGGTCAATCTGACCGTCATCAAGCGGCAGATCGAAATCGCCA
>JBGSSZ010000274.1:0-39664 GCA_041736785.1 Limnoglobus sp. | reverse complement strand
CACGGCGGGCGCGGTCGATCCGGTCGATGATGGCCAACAGAGGTTCGCGCCAGCCGGCATACCGCTCACGCTGCCCGGCGGATTCACCACGCAGCAGGCTCGCCCGCACTTCGAGCTTGGTCTCATAGCCAAAGAGAGTCTCAAAAAACTCCTCCCAGTGCCGCCCCGCATAGCGTGCGACGAAAAAGCGAAGCTGATCTTCGTCGAGCCCCTGCACGCGCAATCGGCGCAGCAATCGCTCGCAACCCGCAACCGCGGCGCGACGCTCCGACTCGACACTGCGATCGAGCCCGAACCGCAACGCAAATGCCATCGCGGCCCCAATCATGCCGAAGCCGGTCCACATCCAGAAGAGCTTCAGCATCCAGAGCAGAATCAGGAACAGCCCCACGAGAGCGATCCCGACCAGTGCGTCGCCGATGCTCATGCCCATGACGAGTTGCCGGATGCGTCGGTAGAGGTAGGTCTTGTGAGCCGCGCCGTGCAGGACGAAGTAGACCGTGGCGGCCTGCAGGATCAGCCCCGCCAAGCCGAACGCCCAGCCGAGCCGCCCGATGAAGGTCAGGACCACCGCCGCCAGCAGGCAGGTGGAAAATAACCCTGTCAGCAGCTTGGCGCGGAGGATCGCTGTGGGTGCGAAGTTGAAGTCATCGACGCATTTTTCGAGGGCCGCGATCTGGTCCTCGCCGGCGGTGAGCCGCTGACTGACATGGCTGACGCCGAGCCAGGTTTCGAGGACGCGGATGACCTCGCCCATGGTGGCGTAGCGATCGTCGGGCAGCTTGGCCATCATGCGCTGAATGATGTTCGAAAGCTCGCGGGGCACTCGGCTGGCGATCTGTTCGGGCGGGACCAGCGGTGTGTAGGCGTGCTTGGTCATCAGTTCGACTGCGGTGTCGCCGTCGAAGGGCTGCTTGCCGGTGACGAGGGCGTAGAGCGAACCGCCGAGCGAATAGATGTCGGCCCGGTGATCGACCGCAGCCGCGTCGCGACACTGCTCCGGAGACATATACGCCGGCGTGCCGAGCGCCATGCGGGCTCCAGTCATATCGCCGGGCAGACTCTGCATCCCGCTGGTTTCGCTGAGCGTGTCTTCCTCGCGACTCATGCCAGGCGTCTTCACGAGGCCGAGGTCGGCGACTTTGATCAGGCCCTGACTGTCGAGCAGCAGATTGTCGGGCTTGATGTCGCGGTGGATCATGCCACGGTCGTGGGCGTGCTTGAGCCCGCGGGCGGCCTGAAGTATGTAACCAACAGCCGTCTCAGGATCGAGCCGACCCGCCGCACGGACCACATCCGCCAGCGAACGGCCCGCGATGTACTCCATGCTGAAGAATCGCTGGCCATCGACTTCGCCGATGTCGTAGACCTGCACGAGATTCGGGTGACTCAATCGAGCCGCGGCATACGCCTCGCGCGTGAAGCGTGCGACGAACGTGGGGTCACCCGCCCACTTGCGGCTCATCACCTTCAGCGCGACTGGACGATCCAGCGAGAGTTGGCGAGCCAGGTAGACCGTGCCCATGCCGCCGCGACCGAGGACACTCTCAAGCTCGAAGCCCGGCACCAGCGGAAGATTGGAGTCGGGAAGCTTCGTCGGGCGATCAGGTCTGCGATGAAAATCCGTGTCATTGCCCTGGGCGGCGTACTGCGAGTCAGTGTCGTCGGCCGTGACGGCGTGAGCGACATACTCGAAGCCCGGCAGCATCTGTGTCGGCGGCGGAGTCAGGGTGCTGACTGGGGCGACGCCCATGATCGCCCGCTTGAGGCTCATCGAGTCCGCCAGATTGCGGATCAGCGTGCGGCCGCATTCCGTGCAGCAACCTTGGCCGCGGGTGTGCAGCGGACGCGTCGCATCGAGTGGCTGGCTGCATTGCGGGCAGGATGATGGCACGGCGGCACCCTGAAGACACCGCAACCGTAGATCACAACACTCACGAGTTTCGGGAAGAACTCCCGATTGAAATAATGTGGCTCAAACTGACCCCGACAGTGTGACGGCTTTCCAGACACTGTCAAACTGGAGAAGATTCAATCCACAACCGGAGCCGGTGCCATGCCGACCGCGTGACGCACCAGTGCCATGGTCTGGCGAGCTTCCGCCCGCGCCCGCTTCGCACCATCGCGTAGGATCGCTTCGACCGCAGCCGGATTGGCCGCGAGTTCCTTCCGCCTCGCTCGGGCGGCTGAGAAGAACGCATCGATCTTCGCCAGCAGCATTTTCTTCGCATCACCGTAGCCAAAGGCTCGACCCTTGCGGCTCTCGGCGTCCTGTGTCGGGTTTTCATACAGCGTCCGCAACGCCGCCTGCTCCGCCTCGCTCGCAAAGAGCTTGTACAGGGCGAAGACATTGCACGTCGCCGGATCCTTCGGCTCCTCCAGGGGTGTGCTGTCCGTGACGATGCTCATCACGGAGCTCTGCAGTGCCTTGCCCTCGGCGAAGATGTCGATGGTATTGCCGTAGCTCTTGCTCATCTTGCGGCCGTCGGTGCCTGGCACGATTGGTGCGGCTCCGAGAAGCTCACCCGGCAGCGGGAAGACCTCGCCATACGCGGCATTCAAATATCCCGCCATGTCGCGGGTCATCTCAAGGTGCTGGACCTGATCCTTGCCGACGGGGACGACGTTACCCCGCACAATGAGGATGTCGGCGGCCATCAGGATCGGATAGGTGAAGAGCCCGACGCTCGCGGAAATGCCGTTGGCGATTTTGTCTTTGTACGAGTGGGCCCGCTCGAGCAGACCCATACCCGTCACAGTCGCCAGCATCCATGCCAGTTCGGTCACCTCGGGCACATCGCTCTGGCGGTAGAACGCCGCACGAGCGGGGTCGAGGCCGAGCGCGAGATAGTCGAGAGCGACGTCGTGGACATTAGCCGCGAGAATGTCGCCCGCCTTGATGTCTTCGCTGGCCTGCAGCGACGTGAGGGCGTGATAGTCGGCGATGAAGTAGTAGCACTCGCCGAGATCCTGCATGGCAATGTGCTGGGCGATGGCTCCGAAATAGTTGCCGATGTGGAGCTTGCCCGAGGGTTGCACGCCCGAAAGATATCGCTTCATTCCCGCTCCTGAAATGGCCTTCGCGCCGCGAACGCCCTCACGTTACACTACGGTTCTTCTGAACGCGAGACAGCCGGTATGGACGCGATGACGACGCCTCGGGTTCGGCCTGCGCCGGCGAGCAGCACCGACGCCCGCACCGCGGCGAAGGCGGCCGAGTTCACCATCGACGCACTCAAGACCGCGATTGAGCAGCCTGGGGAGCATCGCCTGTTTCGTTGGGGCAAGCTTCCCGGCCTCTTCGCTGGTCGTGTCGGGCTCAGTGGTGAAGCGGCCACCGCGGCGGTTGAAAACGGCCTGCTCGAAATCACCCGCACCGAAATCCGTGGCAAGCTGATCGTCGAGTGGGTCAAAGCGACGCCCAAGGCGTTGATCTATGTCCACGATCACGATTCCCCGAAGGCCGTGCTGCGCGAGCTTCGCGGCGTGCTCGGCGCGACCCGCTCGGCCATCCCCGACTGGATGACGCAGGCCCGCGATGAAACGGCACAACTCGCTGCCCACTTTGAACACCGGGCTCGCGAGATGCTCGAACGGCTCGAGAAGTTGAGCGAGCGCGTCGAGACGGCCCTGCGGCGGGCGGAGGCGACCAAGCCGACGCTCGGCTCCACCATGGCGAACCTCGTCCCGTGGGGCGTGTCGTGCCTCGAATATCTCGACCGTCGTGCCGAGTCGCTTGCTGGCGACTGCCCGCTGCCGGACCTGTTTCATGCGATGGAGTCGCGATTCCCGGAGTTGACACTGGCCGCATTTCAGAATGGCCTCTGCCGGCTGCACGATGCCCGTGCGATTCAACTGCTGGCCGGCGACGACATCACTGAGCCGGAGTACGCGTTTGTAGTGGACAACGAGACGGTGTGGCTGGTGCGCCGCTAGCCTATCCCGCACCCAGCCCGAGCCCATCCAGGATCCCCGTGTTCATGACGCCATCGCGAACGGTGAACACGCCGGGGAACCTTTCATCCCAGCCGGCGTTCGCTGCGGGGCAATACTGGCGGCTGTTCGCTTCGATGGCGGCAACCCCGGGAATGTGAGCCGCGAGTCCGGCAGAATGAATCAGCGACGCACCCGGGCAAGTCAGATCCTGCACACAGAGGAACAGGCCCATCTTCTGTGCCGCAGCAGCCAAGAGCAGAGTCTGCGTCTGACCCTTGCAGGCTTTGAACGCGACTCCGCTATAGCCGCGTTCACGGGCCAGGTGCAGCGTTTCCAGATCGACGAGCGATTCATCGATGACCACCGGTTTGATCGCTGCCGCGGCGTGCATGGCATTGGCGGGATTGGCGCGAAGGTCCCGCGAGGTCGGTTGTTCAATGTACTGCACGCGGTCGAATCCCCGCGGCGACTGTTCCCGCAGACGCTGCAACAGCTCAAGCAGCGTCTCTACATTCGGACAGCGTTCGTTGAAATCAAGTGACAGATGCCAGTCGCGATCGTGATCATCGGCAATTCGATTTATGGCCACCACGCGGGCAATATCCCAGGCGAGGTCGTCGCCACTCAGCTTGATCTTCAGGTGCGTCAGCCCGTCACGGACGATCCACTCCTCCAGCGTCTCGGGCAGACCATCGCCGATCGGTGCGACCACATCGGCGGCCGTGAGTTGATCGAGTGCCCCGATGAGGTGATAAAGCGGCATGCTCGGCTGCGGTGACGCGAGCAGATACTGATCGAGCGTCTCGCCGGCGAAGTCGGGGCCAAGATACTCGGCGAGACCATGAGGCAGATGATCCGGGCCGTAGGTCTTGTAGCAGTTCAGACTGTGGAGCTTACCGTAGGAATCGTGCAGTGCCGCATCGAAGGCGGATGCCACGACGAGGATCGCCAGGAGCGGCATCTCCGGTGCGATTTCGCGGGCTTCCTCGAACAGCACCGGTTCAAGCGTGTGCGTGATCGCTACCGGATGCCCGGACAATTTGGCAGATTCGTAGACCCTGGCGATCGACGCCGCGACACTCTTCATCGCGGTCAGGGTCTGGTCGCAGGTCAGTTCCTGCGAGGGCCATGCCCAAACGTTGCCGAGTGGCATCGAGCCAAAACCGGTCGCACGGCGGCCATCCCCGGCTTCCACAGTCATACTCACATTCAGCATGGTAACCCGGTCGACGACCGCGCCGCCAAACTTGATCGGCGTGCGGTAGGCGAAATCCTCAAACTGAAAGCTCACCTGACGAATGGCGACGGCGTGCATCGGATCAGAATACAGATTCCGCACCGCGACTACACTCAAGCAGTATGACTCCTGACTGGCAACTTCCTCCCGGCGTCGACCGCGGGCTCTGGGACTACCTGCACAGCCGCGAAATGGTCGACGGCTACGACGCACAAATGGCGGCGTCCCCGCTCGCCGCGACCGACATCGACTTCTGCGAGAAGCACTTTCCTCAGCCCGGTCGGCTCGTCGATCTCGGCTGCGGTACAGGACGACTCGCCCATCACTTCAGTCGGCGCGGCTGCGAGTGCGTCGGCGTCGATCTCTCCGAGGCCATGCTCGCCAGAGCGAAGCAGACGCCTTCCAACATCACCTGGCTGCAGGCCAATCTCGTCGATGTCGACCTGCCTACGGCCAGCTTCGACTATGCCGCGTCACTCTTCAGCACGCTGGGCATGGTTCGCGATCCTGCACTTCGGCGGGCGGTCGTGGCTAATGCCTATCGCATCTTGAAGCCGGGCGGTCGGTTTGTCGTGCATGTGCACCACCGCTGGTTTCACCGGCTGGGCTGGCGAAAAGTGCTGAGTGGCGACCTTCGAATGCCTCAGGCGTATGGCGGGGCGCCGCTGACTATTCATCACTTCACGCAGCGGGAGATTCTTTCGCTGCTGACGGGAGTGGGTTTCACAATCCGCGAGGTACTGCCGCTGATGCTCAATGAGAAACCCGCCACGATGCCGTGGCGGGTGTATGGGTTTCTGATTGCGGTGGACAAGCCGTGATCAATGATCGGGCAGTTGCCTGCCGTCGGCGCGACCGGCAGCGAACTTGAGAATCGCAGCGTTCCCGCCCGACTTGAAGAAGCGGACACCGCCGTCAGCGTAGGAGAAATAGGCACCGCGATGATGCTTGCTGCTGAATGCCTGCGGAGCGGGTCCGTTGATGTTGGCACTGGCTTCGTCCAGTCGCCATTGGTTGTCGCTGATGCGAACCCCGCCACCGAAGATGCCAGTGTGTCCGGCCCAAATGGCGGCCCATTTGTCAACAGAGGGGGTGGGATCGAAGATGCACTCGCCGAGGACGACCGTGCTCGAGGTGCCGTCGGGAATCTGGCTGAATCGGGTCTTGCTGTTGTAGTAGACGATACCGCCCCAATCGTAGTAAGTGTTGCCAGCTGGCATGAAGCCACCGTTGGACGCCCACCCGGAGACGGCCCGATAGTTGGACATGCCATGATTGAGCCGAATCGGATTCTTGTCCGGTGCATTTGTCTGAGCGGGGCAGCGGAACAGTGTCAAGCGAGTCTGAGTGCGAGCGTTCGACTGCGCGGGATTAGCCCCACCGCCGAAGATTGTACTTTCAGGATTCAGTTGCGCGTGCATGCCCCCCTGCTCGATGTATTGCAGGATCAGTGAACCCCAACCCCAACCCGGCGGATAGCCTGCGGGCGTGAAGCCAGCGGGTCCGCTGCGATCAAAATTCGGATCGTTCTTGATTGCTGGCGGAAAATAGCCTTTCTCTGTGGCATACGCATGCATGCCTAATGAGAGTTGTTTCAGGTTGTTCTGGCACTTCGCGCGGTTGGCACTCTCACGAACCTTCTGCACAGCAGGCAGCAGGAGGCCGATGAGAATGGCGATGATCGCGATAACCACGAGCAGTTCGATCAGCGTAAACGCGGCACGGCGTCGCATAAGGCCTCCAAGAATGAAAGTGGAGAGGCCAAGGCAGGCAGCCGACATGGCTGCCAAAGTAGGAATACGCCAATTGTTACAATTCGATGAAACTTTGTCAATTCTTAAATCGTCGTTATTCTCCCAACATTTGCCGCAGCACTTCCGGCGGTGCCGCCTCGTAGCTGGCGGGCTCCATTGTGCTCACAGCTCGACCCTGACTCAGGCTCCGCACCCGGTCCGCATAGTCGAAAAGCACCCGCAGCGGGACCATTGCCTCGACTTCAAAGAGGCCGCCTGTGCCCAGCTGCTCCTGTCGCTCCACCGTACCGCGGCGGGCGGTGAGGTCGCCGATGACGTTCCCGAGGAATTCCGCAGGCGTCGTCACCCGCACCCGCATGATCGGCTCCATGAGCTGGATGTTGTCTTTGGTCGCTTCGCGGTACGCCTCCACCGCGGCTCGGGTGAACGCATCGTCGATGCTCACCTGCGGCTCGACCGTGGCGTCGGTGATCGTGGCCTGCACGTTCATCATGGGATAGCCGAACTCACCCGTCTGCAGTGCGTCGGTGAGTCCGCGCTCCGCGGCGGCGGCGAAGAGTGCGGGCAGCTTCTCCGCGCCGACCGAGTTGTTCACCGTCACCGGCTTCGATGTGACGAAGTTGGTGAACGACACCCGCAGTCGGGCGAATGTGACCTTGTCCCCCATGCGGTCGATGGTCACGTCGGTGGTCTTGCCGGACTTGAGCATTTCGCGGTAGCTGACGCGGGGCTTTCCGACGCGGACCTTGAGCCGGAAGTCGCGCTCGAGCCGGTGCCGCTTCACCTCGAGGTGCAGCGTGCCCATGCCGCTCATCAGCGTCTGGCCTGTGTCCTTGTCCACTTTGACAAGGAACGTCGGATCCTCAAGCTGCAGTGCCGTGAGTGCGAGGCCGAGCTTGTCCTTGTCGGCACCGCTGTCTGGTTCGATGCTCTGGCTGACCACGGCGTCGGCAAAGCGGATCGGTTCGAGCAGGATCGGGTGTGCGGTGTCGCAGAGCGTGTCGCCCGTGGCGGATTCCTTCAGCCCGATCACCGCGACGATGTCGCCGGCGGGAGCCGATTCCACTTCCTCCAGCCCGCGACTCGGATCGGCATGCACATGAAAAAGCTTCGATACATTCTCCTTCACATCCTTGCCCGCGTTGAACACCCGCATGTTGGGCTTCATCACACCGCTGTAGACACGCACGAAGAAGCGGTGCCCGCTCGGATGCCACGTCGCCTTGAACACCAGGGCACAGAACGGCTCCTTGACCTCGGGCTTCCGCTTCTCCTCTTTCTGGTTCTTCGGATTGCTCCCAACGACCGCCGTACGATCGAGCGGCGACGGGAGATAGTGCGTGACCGCGTCGAGCAACGGCTGGATGCCGATGTGCTCGCGACCGCTGCCCGCCAACACGGGATAGATCGCTCGGGCCAGGCACTGCTCGCGGATCAGTTGGCGCACCTTCGCCGGGTCGGGCTCGCTCCCCTCCAGCACGGCTGTGGTGATCAGGTCCTTGTCGTCTTTCTCGGTGAGCACGTCGAAGAGCTTGGCCCGCCACTCGGCTGCTTCGTCGGCAACCTCCTCGGGAATCTCCGCGACGCGAACGGTCCTGCCGTGGTCGCCGGCGTCGAAGAAGAGGGCTTTGTTTTCGATGAGATCGATCACACCGCGAAACGGCGTCGGGCTGTCCTTGGCCGAACCGTAGCCGATCGGGATCACCACCGGCACAGGTCGCCCGTAGACGCTAGCATCGTGGATGAGGCGGGCGTGGATGCTCTCGAGCGTCTGTGCGAAGTTGGCCCCGACGACATCCATTTTGTTCACAAAGACCAACCGTGGCACCGCGTAGCTGTTCGCCTGCCGCCAGACGGTTTCGCTCTGCGCCTCGACGCCTTTCTGCCCGTCGAACACCACGATCGCGCCGTCGAGCACACGGAGGCTGCGCTCGACTTCCGCGGTGAAATCGACGTGCCCCGGCGTGTCGATCAGATTGAAGTGAAAGCCGTTCCACTCAAACGGCACGCACGCGGAGTAGATGGTGATCCCGCGCTCCTGCTCTTCGGGATCGTAGTCGGTGTCGGTGGTCCCTTCGTCGACGCCGCCGAGCTTGTGCTTGACTCCGGCGTAGTAGAGCAGGTGCTCAGTGGTCGTAGTCTTCCCCGCATCGATGTGCGCGATGACGCCGATGTTGCGGACTTTCTGGAGTTCGTCGATTGCGGATTTAGCCATCGTGTCGTTCGGGTCTGGGGTCAGGTCGGGATTCGTTCATGCTACCAAATGCTTGCGGGGTTGGCTTTCAGGGCCTGATGGCACTGAAACCCAACCCCGAAACTGAAACAAACCGCTTGGAAGTCACTACCACGCGAAGTGGCTGAACGCCTTGTTCGCTTCGGCCATCTTGATGGTCTGCTCGCGCTTGCTCATGGCTTCGCCTTCGCGGCGGTACGCGGCCATGAGTTCGTCGGCGAGGATGAGGTGCATCGGGCGGCCCGTCTTGGAGCGGATCGCAGCGAGGATCCACCGCATCGCCAGACTCTGCTGACGGCGGGGCTTCACCTGCATCGGCACCTGATAGTTGGCACCACCCACGCGGCGGCTCCGAACTTCCAGGCTCGGCTTCACATTCTCGATCGCGCCGTTGAAGACCTCGATCGGCTCGATGTCGGGCATGCGCCGCTTGATCTGCTCGAGCGCGCCGTACACCACGCGCGTCGCCGTGCTCTTCTTGCCATCCAGCATCAGGCAGTTGATGAATTTGCTGAGCAGCAGACTCTGATACCGCGTATCGGGGATCAGGGTCGTGTAACTTGCCGTGCGCGAACTCGCCATTGTGATTCAGTTTCCGTGTGAGAGTGGGTTACTTGCCTTCGGCCTTGGAGCCGTATTTAGAGCGGGCCTGCTTGCGGTCGCTGACGCCCTGGCAGTCAAGTTTGCCGCGGACGATGTGGTAGCGCACGCCGGGCAAGTCACGGACGCGACCACCGCGGACGAGCACGATCGAGTGCTCCTGCAGGTTGTGCCCTTCGCCGCCGATGTACGCCGTCACTTCGATGCCGTTGGAGAGGCGGACGCGGGCGACCTTGCGAAGTGCCGAGTTCGGCTTCTTCGGCGTCATCGTCTTCACCACCGTGCACACGCCGCGACGCTGCGGGCAGCCCAACATGGCCGGATGCTTCGGCTTCGACTTCTGCACGCTCCGCGGCGCTTTGATCAACTGATTAATCGTCGGCATGCCCACCTCGAAATATCGTGACTATTCATTCAATGGACTCCACCCTCTCCCGCCAAGTGTGCCGACGGGAAATTCATCAACTCTGGCTGCCTACTGCGAGCTGCGGCGTAAGTTCAGGTGCGGCCAGCGATGTAGTTCTCCATGCCGCAGATCACCTGTTCGCGATCGTGGGCCTGCCAGGCGTTCAGGTCGCCCATCGAAACCAGTCCGACGAGGGCTTCGTCGTCGTCCTGCACCGGGATATGGCGGATCCGCTGCGTCCGCATCAGATCCCGAAGCTCGTCGCAAGCCGTCTGTAGCCCGCAGACCACGACATCTGCGGTCATCACTTCAGCCACGGAAGTGGTGGTTGGATCGCGTTGCCCGGCGATCACGCGGGTGAGCAGGTCGCGTTCGGTGATGATGCCGACGAGCTTGCCGTGCTCCACGACGGCGAGGCAGCCGATTTTTCGCTCGTTCATGCGCTCGGCGGCTTCGAGCACCGTAGCAATCGGTCTGACGACGAAGACGCTAGAATCTTTCCGCTGCAAGATTTCGCTGACAGTTGCCATGACAGAACCCCGGGGAGAACGGGACGCACCGCGAACGCGGTGCCAACATGATAACAGAGAAAGCCGCCGGGGGAAGCCATGCCCCCATGCGATTCTCATTGACAGCGATCCTCATCCTCGCTATCCCGCCGCGACAGACTCATACCATTCGACCCGGAACATCGCTGTGAATGCCACGATTGCTGCGATGCACCTGACGCGGTGGATCTCGCTGCGAACGCTGAAGAGAACGGCGAAGCGCATTGTGCCGCTGATGTTGGCGGTATTCTTCATTCCTTCGACGTTTGCCATTGCTCTGAGCATCGGCATGCTGGATTTCCTTCGGAATCAATCTCGCAAGCTCTCTTCTTTTGACCGTTATTTTTTCGGCAATGGCGTCTTCACATGGATGCTGGCGCCCTTCAACCTGTTCATCGATCTACTCTGCCTGCCGTATTGGAATCGCGGCATCTACAAGCTGGAGGACCTGCCGCAGACGCATCAGGATGAAATCAACTCCATGATCGCCGCCGCTCACAAGAGCGATCTCGTCAGCAAGCTCAGTGCCAGGATGCACGATCAGAAGCGCGGCATGATGTTCTTCAAATGGTACGGCAAAAACTTGACGACCAGCGTGGTCGTGCCAGAATTCCATCATCCCTACAAATACATCCGCACCATTGGTGTGAGCATCTTCAATAAAAAACAAAAAACCGGCAAACACTTCGGACCCTTGCGAATCACGCTCCGCGTCCTTTATAACATCAACACGATTCACAGCGATAAAGTCTTCATCAAAGTGGGCACGCACATTCACGCGTGGCGCGATGACAAGCTCTTCATCTTCGACGACACACTGCAGCATCAATCCTGCAATCAGTCCGATGAAGTCCGCTATTGCATGTTTGTGGACATCTTGCGGCCGAGCCTGCTACCCGGCGTGCTGAGTGCGATCCTCAGCGGCGTGCGGTTCGTCGTCGCCCGCTTCAATGCCGCGTTTTACAAACACTGGCAGATGCTCAAATAACGCAGTCTCAGAAGTGCCGCACCGCGATTGCGGTGAGGTGTAGTCACGTCTCCCGATTCTCCACCGCAGGCTGCTGCCTGCGGCTCCCAGTGCCAAAATCAATGGTGCTGTGCTCAGACCACCGGCATCTCTGCAGGCACTTCCTCTTCCTCGCTCCACGCCTGAAGCTCCGGCGCGTTGATCTTCACTTCCGCCAAGTGGTGGATGTTGAAGCCCGTGCCCGCAGGGATCAGGTGGCCGAGGATCACGTTTTCCTTGAGGCCGACGAGGTGATCGACCTTGCCCGCGAGTGCGGCTTCGGTCAGCACCTTGGTCGTCTCCTGGAAGCTTGCAGCACTGATGAAGCTGTCGCTCTGCACGGCGGCCTTGGTGATGCCGAGCAGCTGCACGCTCCGCGTCGCCGGTTCGGGCGTCACGTGCGTGGGCATCTTCTTCTTCTTGCCCGAAGCTTCCACGGCGGCCCGCTCCTCCTCATACGCTTCGCGGCTGTAGATGCGGCCCGGCACCAGCGTGCTGTCACCGGCGTCGACGATCTTCACGCAGTCATTCTCCATGCGGTTGTTCACTTCGTCGAACGCGAAGCGGTCCATCATGTTGCCGGGGAGCATGCCTGTGTCGCCGGTGGTTTCGACCTTCACCTTGCGGAGCATCTGGGCGACGATCGTCTCGATGTGCTTGTCGTCGATGGCCACTTTCTGGCTCATATAGACGGCCTGGACCTCGCGGACGAGATATTCCTGCACCGCTTCGACGCCGCTGACGCGGAGAATGTCGTGCGGGACGAGCGGTCCGGTGACAATCGGATCGCCGGCCTTGACGTATTCACCGGTGTGGACGCGGAGCGTCATGCCGGCGGGCACGAGGTGCTCGCGTTCTTCGCCGATCGGCTTGCCGGCGTCGTCTTCGCGCTGGATCATGACGACGCGCTTGCCACGCTTCTTGTCGCCGACGCGGATCTTACCGCTGACATCGCTCATGACGGCGGGGTTGCGCGGACGGCGTGCTTCGAACAACTCTGTCACGCGAGGCAGACCGCCCGTGATGTCCATCGTCTTGGCGGCTTCGCGAGGCGTCTTGGCCAGCACGGTCCCGGCTGCGACCTTCTCGCCTTCCTTCACCGACACGCTCGCCCGCTCGGGAATGAAGTACGCACGCAGTGTGACGCCGCGATCGTCTTCGATGATGATCTGCGGGTGCAGGTCACCCTTGTGCTCCATAATCGTGAACTGATCGACGCCCGTGGCCGAACGCTCGCGCCGGAGGGTTTCGCCTTCGCGGATGTCGATCCACTTCACGCGGCCACCTTCTACCGAGATGATTGGCACGGCGTGTGGATCCCAGCGGGTGAGCAGTGTGCCCGCCGCCACTTCGGTGCCGTCCTTGACAAACATTTCCGCACCGTTGGGCACGGAGTGCCGGTCGATCACGGTGCCGCCCTTCTTGTTCAGCACCAGGATTTCACCGGAGCGAGCCAGAGCGATCAGTTCCCCATCGGGGTTCTTCACGATGTTGATGCGCTCGAACTGCAGGTAGCCGCCCTTTTTGGCCTTGTGTTCGCTGTCACCGACCGACTTGCCGGACTGAGCCGCCCCGCCGATGTGGAAGGTCCGCATCGTGAGTTGGGTGCCAGGCTCGCCGATCGACTGAGCCGCGATGATGCCGACGGCCATGCCGTCTTCGACCATGGTGCCGGTGGCGAGGTCCATGCCGTAGCAGCACTTGCAGACGCCGAGCGACGCCTGGCAGGTCATCGGGCTGCGGACGGTCACCTTGTCGATGCCGAGACTCTCGATCTTCTTCGCCTGGTCGGGCGTGATCATCTCGTTTTCTTCGATGATGACTTCGCCCGTCTCGGGGTGCTTGATGCTGACGCGGCTGACCCGTCCACGGATCGCTTCGAACAGTGAGCGATCGACTTCGTCGCCCTTGTACATGATGCCTTTGGTGATCCCCTGCGTGGTGCCGCAGTCGTACATGGTGATGACGACATTTTGCGCCACGTCGGCGAGCTTGCGGGTGAGATAGCCCGAGTCGGCGGTCTTGAGTGCCGTATCGGCCAGACCCTTGCGGGCACCGTGCGTGCTGGAGAAATACTCCAGCACGGTGAGGCCTTCGCGGAAGTTGCTCTTGATCGGCGTCTCGATGATCTCGCCTGACGGCTTGGCCATAAGTCCGCGAAGCCCGGCCAATTGGCGGATCTGCTCCTGCCCGCCGCGGGCACCCGAGGTCGCCATCAGGAACACCGGATTCAAATACGGCTTCCCGTCGCGACGGTCATGGGCGAGATCGTGCATCAGTTGCTTGGTGATCTCCTCGCGGGCCTCGTTCCAACGTTCAAGCGTCTTGTTGTAGCGCTCGTGGCTGGTCATCAGGCCGCGCTCGTAGTTCTTGCGCAGTTTCTCGACTTCCTTGTCCTTTTCCTTGAGGATCGCCTCCTTATTCTCCGGCGTGCGCAGATCGCTGGCGGCGAAGCTCAGACCCGACCGCGTCGACTCGCGGAAGCCCGTCTCCTTCATGCGGTCGAGCAGCGCGATGGTCGCACGACGACCCAGCACCTGATAGCAGTCGGCGATGATGCGGCTCAGATTCTTGCTCGACAGCGAGATGTCATAGAAGGCCATCTTGTTGGCGAGGATGTCGTTGAAGAGCACGCGTCCGACGGTGGTGTTGACGATGCCGTTCGGTTTGGCGGGGAGTTCGACGATCTTGATGCTCCCCTTTTCGTCTTTGAGTTCGGTGACGATCTTCTTCTTGCCGGGCAGCCGCACACGGACGCGGGCATGGGTGCCGAGCTTGCCTTCGGAGTGGGCGCGGAAGAGTTCGGCGGGGCTGTGGAAGATCATGCCGTCGCCGGCCTCGACCTTCTCGCCTTCCTCGCCGCGTGCCGCCGTCAGCCAATAGCAACCCATCACGATGTCCTGGCTCGGCGTGATGATCGGGTTGCCGTTGGCCGGGCTGAAGATGTTGTACGTGCTCATCATCAGTACGGTCGCTTCCACCTGCGCCTCGATCGAGAGCGGCAGGTGCACCGCCATCTGGTCACCGTCGAAGTCGGCGTTAAACCCCTTGCACACCAACGGGTGGATGCGGATCGCGTTCCCTTCGATCAGCACCGGCTCGAACGCCTGGATACCCATGCGGTGCAGCGTCGGAGCGCGATTGAGCATGACGGGGTGGGACTTCGTCACTTCTTCGAGGATGTCCCACACCACATCGTCTTTGCGCTCGAGCATCTTCTTCGCGCTCTTGATCGTGTCGGCGTGGCCGAGCTCCTTCAAGCGGCGGATGATGAATGGCTGGAACAATTCGAGCGCAATCTTCTTGGGCAGGCCGCACTGGTGCAGCTTGAGTTCGGGGCCGACCACGATGACCGAGCGGGCGGAGTAGTCGACGCGCTTGCCGAGCAGGTTCTCGCGAAAGCGGCCCTGCTTGCCTTTGATCATGTCGGTGAGCGACTTGAGCGGCCGGTTGCTGCTGCCGAGCACGGGGCGCTTGCAGCGGTTGTTGTCAAAGAGCGCATCGACGCTCTGCTGGAGCATGCGCTTCTCGTTGCGAATGATCACTTCGGGTGCGTTCAGATCGACCAGCTTCTTGAGCCGGTTGTTGCGGTTGATGATGCGGCGGTACAGGTCGTTCAAGTCGCTGGTCGCGAAGTTACCGCTGTCGAGGAGCACGAGCGGACGCAGGTCGGGCGGGATAACGGGGATGCACTCCATCACCATCCACTCGCACTTGTTGCTGGAGTCGCGGAGGGCTTCGACGGTCTTGAGCCGCTTGACGAGGTCCTTGAGCCGCTGCTTGGAGGCCTTTTCGCCGCGGGCCATTTCCGCTTCAAGCCGCGTACGCAGATCGCGCGCCAGTGCCACAAGGTCGAGCTTTTCGAGCAGCTTGCGGATGGCCTCGGCACCCATGTCGACTTCGAACGTGTCGCCAAGCTCAGCGCGAAGATGCCGAAACTCGTCTTCGGTGAGAAGCTGCTTCTCTTTGAGCACCGGCTTTTCACCCATGCCATGCTCGCCGGCATCGGTGACGACGTAGTCCTGAAAGTAGATGATCTTTTCGAGGCTCGAGGTCTTCATGTCGAGCAGCGTGCCGAGACGGCTCGGCATCGCCTTGAAGAACCAGATGTGCACCGTCGGTGCGGCGAGCTCGATGTGGCCCATGCGTTTGCGGCGCACGCGGCTGTGCGTAACCTTGACGCCGCAGCGGTCGCAGACCATGCCCTTGTACTTCATGCCGCGGAACTTGCCGCAGGTGCATTCCCAGTCCTTTTCGGGGCCGAAGATGCGCTCGCAGAAGAGGCCGTCTTTCTCCGGCCGATAGGTGCGGTAGTTGATTGTCTCAGGCTTCTTGACTTCGCCGAAGCTCCACGACCGGATGTCGTGCGGGCTGGCGAGAGAAATCCGCACGGCTCCGTAGTCGTTGATGCGGTCGTAGTTCCCGGTCTCCGCGGCACTCAGTGCTCCTGCGCTCATATCGATACTCCCCGCAAATGTGTTGGTTCGATCTCACCAGCCCGCAGCGCAAGCAAGGGCGCTGCGGATGTCATCGATTGTCAAGTGAACCAGTCCGAAACGCACTTGCCTGCGCTGCGGACTGGTTCATCATTTACACCCGCTTCTTCTCCAACTGCATGTTCAGGCCGAGCCCGCGGATCTCGTGGGTCAGCACGTCGAAGCTCGCCGGGGTGCCGGCTTCCAGCTTGTTCTCCCCCTTCACCATGCTCTCGTAGATCTTCGTGCGGCCTTCCACGTCGTCGCTCTTGACCGTCAGCAACTCCTGGAGGATGTAGGCGGCACCGTAAGCCTCGAGCGCCCACACTTCCATCTCGCCGAAGCGCTGGCCACCGAAGCGGGCTTTGCCGCCGAGCGGCTGCTGCGTGATCAGCGAGTACGGTCCCGTCGCCCGGGCATGCACCTTGTCGTCGACCAAGTGGTGCAGCTTGAGCATGTAGATGTAGCCCACGGTCACCATCTGCTCGAATGGTTCACCCGTGCGGCCGTCGAAGAGCACGCTCTTGCCCGTGTCGCTCTCCCCGGCTTCGCGGAGTGCGGCTTTGATTTCTTCCTCGCTGGCACCGTCGAACACCGGCGTGACCGCCTTGAAGCCGAGTTTCGCGGCCGCATAGCCCAGGTGCGTCTCGAGAATCTGACCCACATTCATGCGGCTCGGCACGCCCAGCGGATTCAGGAGAATATCCACCGGTGTGCCGTCCTTCAGGAACGGCATGTCCTCTTCGGGGAGGATCTTCGAGATCACGCCCTTGTTGCCGTGGCGACCCGCCATCTTGTCACCGACGCTGATCACTCGCTTGGTCGCGACGTAGACCTTCACCATCTGCTGCACGCCGCTCGGCAGTTCGTCGCCACGCTTCAGGCTGTTCTGCTTGCGTTCCTGCTCGTCGATGAAGAACTGGATCCGCTCCCAGTGGCGGTGGTGGATCTTGTTCGCCGCCTTGACCCGGTCGGGGCTGCGGATGTCGAGGTTCTCCATCTTGAACGTCCGCGCCTGATCCGCGACCAGATTGTCTTCCTTGTCGCTGGCGTACTGCTTGCCCGTCTGCGGGTCTTTGAGTTCCTTCTTCTCGAGCACCTCTTCCAGGGCCACGACGAACTCGCGGAATTGAGCCGCGATCTTCTCGCTGTACTCGTTGTTGATCTTCTTTTCTTCCTTGGTCAGTTCCTTCTTTTCCTCGTCGGTCATGCTGGCCCGGCGGCTGAAGCGATGCGTGCCGATGACGATGCCTTCGATGCCCGACGGCACTTCGAGCGAGTCGTTCTTCACATCCTCGCCCGCGCGGCCGAAAATCGCATGCAGCAGCTTCTCTTCCGGCGTCAGTTCGCTGCGGCTCTTCGGGCTCACCTTGCCGACCAGAATGTCGCCCGGCTTCACGAATGTGCCGATCTGCACGATGCCGTTGTCGTCGAGATTGTTCAGGGCCTTCGGGCTCACATTCGGAATGTCTCGCGTGAACTCCTCCTTGCCCAGCTTCGTCTCGCGGATTTCGATGTCGAACTCTTCGATGTGCAAGCTGGTGTAGGTGTCGTTTTGCACGAGCCGTTCGCTGATGATGATTGCGTCTTCAAAGTTGTAGCCTTCCCAACTCTGGAACGCGACGAGCACATTACGACCGAGTGCGAGTTCACCGTGGTGTGTGGCGGCACCGTCGGCGAGGATCTGATGCTTCTTCACCTTCTGGCCGACTTTCACGATCGGCTTCTGGTTGAGGCAAGTCCGCTCGTTGAGCCCGTGGTACTTCCGCAGCACATACTCGCGGATGATCTTGTCCTTTTCCTCGATGTTGATGCGCTGGCTGTCGACGTACTGGATCACGCCGTCTTCCTGAGCCCGGGGCAGCATCCCGCTGTGGCGGGCAACTTCGCGCTCGAGGCCCGTGCAAACGATCGGTGGCTCAGTGACTAGCAGCGGCACGGCCTGTCGCTGCATGTTCGAGCCCATCAGCGCGCGGTTGGCGTCGTCGTGCTCGAGGAACGGAATCAAGCCGGCACTGACGCCGACCATCTGCTTCGGCGAGATGTCGAGATAATCGACCATGTCCGCCGCGATGGTGGTGAGATCGCCCGACGCGCGACCATTGACGCGGTCGGCGGAAATCTTGTTGTGATCGACGGGCACATCCGCCGGTGCGATGCGCAGCGGTTTTTCCTCGTCCGCCCGGAGCGTGAGGACCTCGTCGGAGAGCTTGCCCTTGTTGACTTTGCGGTACGGTGTGATGAGGAATCCGTAGTCGTCAATCTCCGCGAAGATGGCGAGCGAGGAGATCAGGCCGATGTTCGTGCCTTCGGGCGTCTCAATCGGGCAGATGCGGCCGTAGTGACTGATGTGCACATCGCGGACTTCGAAGCCGGCACGCTTGCGGTTCAAGCCGCCTGGCCCGAGGGCGGAGAGCCGCCGTTCGTGCGTCAGTTGCGCCAGCGGGTTGGTCTGATCCACGACCTGGCTCAGTTCGCTGCGGCCGAAGAAGTACTCGATCGCCGCCGACACGCTCTTCGGATTGATAAGCGTCCGCGGCGACATGTCCTGGATGTCCTTGATCGCCATGCGCTCCTGCACAGTGCGGCGGAGCTTGAGAAAGCCCTTGCGCATTTCATCCGCAGCGAGTTCGTCGATGGTCCGCAGTCGGCGATTGCCGAGGTCGTCGATGTCGTCCACGTGGCCTTTGCCGGCACGGAGTTCGAGCACGTACTTGATCGCATTGACGAAGTCGATGGCGCGGAGCGTCATCTCCGTCTCGGGCACATTCTGATCGAACTTGCGATTGATACGGAAGCGGCCCACGCGACCGAGGCGGTAGCGGTTCGGGTCAGCGAACTTCTCTTTGAAGAGTTCCGTCGCTTTTTCGAGTTGAGCCGGGTTACCCGGCCGCAGCCGCTGATAAATCTTCAACAGTGCCGCTTCGTGGCTGTCGGTGCCGTCGTCCTTGATACTCTCGAGAATGATCGGATCTTTGGGCGTCGGCATCGCGTCGAATTCTTTGAGGTGCGACGCCGTGATGCGGTCGAGGATGACCTGCGAGAACGGTTTGCCGGCGTCGACGTAAACTTCGCCCGTCTCGGGGTCGATCACGTCGTCGATGGCGATGTAGGGCGGGATCTGCTTTTCGGGATCGCCGACGAGCTTGGCCCGGGCCGCAGCGTCCTTCAGCTTGATCTTCTCGATCGACGCGGCATGGAATTCACGGATGATCCCGCCTGTGTTCGAATACTGCGGCTCCATCGCCCGCAGCAGAGTGAGGCAGCTGAACTTGCCACTCTGGTCGATGCGGACGCCGAAGTTGTCTTTCTTGGTGACGTTGACTTCGATCCACGAGCCGCGCTCGGGGATGATGCGGCAGCTATGGAGATCCTTGTCGGCTTCGCGGGTGACGACGAAGTCCACACCCGGCGAGCGGTGAAGTTGGCTGACGACGCAGCGCTCGGCACCGTTGATGATGAACTCACCGCCGCCAATCATGATCGGCATATCGCCGAGATAGACTTCTTCCTCGACAGCGGTACCGTCAGCCTTGCGCAGGCGCAGCCAGACGCGGAAGGGGCGGCCGTACGTCAAGCGAAGCTGGCGGCATTCATCGGGGTCGTAACGCGGCTTGCCGAGGTCGTACTTGATGTAGTCCAGTGAGGATTTCTTGTCGTAACTCTCGATGGGGAAGATTTCGCGGAGCACGCCTTCCAGCCCGGAGTTGGTCCGCTTGTCAGGCGCGATATCGTATTGCAGGTAGCGCTCGTACGAGCGCAGCTGCACGTCGGTCAGCGGAGGGACCGGGGAGGCGTCGCCGAAGTGACCGAAATTGCGCTCGTCGGTGGGATTGATGATTCTGACTGCCGGGATCGCCATAAACCGCTCCTTCGAGGGAAAGCCAAAACGCAGTGACGCGACGACAATCCTCGTTGCGGTAGGCAACGGGGCTTGCGTCGGTCGCGGGTGCGCGTTATTTGTGTGTCGTCGGCGAGCTGCTGAGGCACCGATACGGGAAGGCGATAATTGCGGAAGCAATCATGATGTCCTCGTTTCGGATGTGTGAAAAAGCCGTGAACAAACCGCGGATCGGGTGGAATGCGTGCATTGTCACCACTGCTGAGAACGACAGATTCGCTTCCCATCGCCGCTTACGGGTCGCAAAACTGTTGAAATCGGTCCGGCTTTCGGTCAATTCACATTAATACTCAAGCCACTTCCAAAAGGAAAGTGGCTTAGGCATTTTTTTTGCTGGGAGTGGCAAGACACCCACCCGGCGCTCCGGGTGGGCTTCGGTCAAAACTACGCCGGTTTGACGGCGACCTTGGCACCGGCTTCTTCCAGCTTCTTCTTGAGATCTTCTGCAACCTTCTTGTCCACGCTTTCCTTGATCGGCTTGGGAGCGCCTTCGACCGTCGCCTTCGCTTCGGCAAGGCCCTGGCCGGTGATCTCGCGGACCACCTTGATGATGCCGATCTTCTTAGCGGCGTCGAAGCCTTCGAGGATCACGTTGAATTCGGTCGGCTCAGCAGCCGCGGCGACTGGAGCAGCGACGGCACCGCCACCACCGCCGCCACCGGCTGCGGGTTCGATCTTGTGGGTTTCTTTCATGTACTCGGCGAGCTCGACGGCCTCTTTGAGGGTCAGGCCGGCAATCTTGTCACCGAGTTCTGCAATCGCGGACATGGAATCATCCTTTCGAGTAGTGCCGGGCGAAGCATCCCGGCGAGCGTAATAGTTTGGGAATCAAGCCGCGCTCGTGGCGCCGCCTTTTTGTTCGATGGTCTTGGCAATACCGACGATGCTGGCACCTGGGCCGAGGATCGCCGCCAGCAGGTTCGCACCTGGAGCCAGAGCCGCACCGACGACAGCGCCGATGGCCTCACTGCGGGTGGGGATCTTCTTGGCCAGTTCGAGGCTGAGCACCGAGCCATCCACGATGGCGGTCTTGACCTTGTATTTCTCCGGTTGCTTGGGGTCCTTGCGGGACTCCTTCACCGCCGTGTCGACGCTGTTCGCCAGACCCTTGATGCTGTCGCCGCCCCAGCAAAGGACCGTCGGCCCGGCCCACACGCTGTCTGCGGTGACGCCATTCTCGCCGAGGATTTTCTTGGCGAAGGTGTTCTTGACCAACTTCACGCTGATCTTGGCGGCACGGAGCTTCTTGCGAAACTCGAACTCCGTCGCGGCATCCACCTTCACCGGCTCGAGGATCACATAATCCTTCACGCCGTCGAAGCTCTTGCGGAGCGTCGTCAGTTCCAGTTCTTTGATCTTCTTGCTCATCGGTCGGGTCTCGGGTCTGGGGTCTCGGGTCTGTGCGTTCGGTCTGCCACCAGACGCGAAGCCAGGACTCGGGGCCCGAATTTTTAGATGCTCACCCGGATGCCGGGACACATGGTCGCCGAGAGGACGACGCCGTTGATGTAGTTTCCTTTGATTCCGTGCGGCTTGGCTCCGCGGACGGCTTCGACGAACGTGTGGATGTTCTCGAGGAGCTTTTCGTCGTCGAAGCTCATCTTGCCGATGCCGCAGTGGATCTGCCCGGTCTTGTCGGAGCGGTATTCGACCTTGCCCGCCTGGAACTCCTTCACAGCCGCGGCGATGTCGGCGTTGGCGGCGACGACGGTGCCGGCTTTGGGCGTCGGCATCAGGCCGCGGGGGCCGAGCACTTTACCGAGCCGAGCCACCTGACCCATCATGTCCTGCGTCGCGAGGGCGACGTCGAAGTCGAGGAAGTTTTCCTTGGTGATCTTGTCGATCACGTCGGTGCTTCCCGCGAGCACCGCACCGGCTGCGAGAGCCTTGGCCGTGTTGTCTCCCTGGCAGAACACCAGGACGCGGACGGTCTTGCCGATGCCGTGCGGCAGGCCGATCGAACCGCGGACCATCTGGTCGCTCTGGGTGCTGTCGATGCCGAGATTCATGTGAATCTCGACGGTCTCGTCGAAACCCTTTTTGTTCTT
Source organism: Limnoglobus sp. (assembly GCA_041736785.1). GTDB lineage: Bacteria > Planctomycetota > Planctomycetia > Gemmatales > Gemmataceae > JBGSSZ01. The sequence goes on along the minus strand of JBGSSZ010000274.1, from coordinate 17,520 downwards.
ACGCATCGCCATGCGCTCGGACTTGAACTTCTTGAGTTCGCCGAGGGCGGTTTTCATCGGCACCGTGCCCATGGAGCGGACCTTCTGCTCGACCGCTTTCAAATGCTGGCGGAGCTTCTTGCCGCGGTGCGACGATTTCCCGGGGGTGCGTTTGCGCTTCTTGACAGGCTCGCCGGTGTCGGCAGGCTTCGGGGCGGACGTGCTGGGGGTGGCGGGGCTCTCAACGGGAGCTTCGGCCACCTCAGTCATCGTCGCCTCGGCCTTCGGTTCGTCCGAGGCCTGGGTAGCGGCGTCGATTTCTTCGGCCATGATGTTCTGTGGATCTCTTGAGACAAAAACACCGGCGAAGCTTCACGCACGCCGGGGGAAAATATTTCTTAGTGAATGACCGTCGCATGGCAACGGAAGTTCACAAAAATCAATCGACCACCTTGATACCCATACTGCGAGCCGTGCCGGCGATCACGCGGGCGGCATGATCGACATCGCGGGCGTTCAGATCGTTCATCTTCTTCGCGGCGATCTCTTTAATCTGGGCCATCGTCAGTTGATGGTTCGTGTACTTGCCCTGCTTCTTGGCGGAAGCGGGGATGACTTCCTTGCCCTGCTTCTTGCCCGCGGGGATCTTGGCAGCAAGCTTGATCAGCACCGCGGCCGGCGGGCTCTTGATCTTGAACTCGAAACTGCGATCCGAATACACAGTGATGATCACCGGCAGCATGAGCCCTTTGGTCTCGGGGCCGCCGGTTTTATCGTTGAACTGCTTGACGAACTGCCCGATGTTCACACCGTGGGCACCGAGCGCCGGGCCGACCGGCGGAGCCGGTGTGGCACTGCCGCCGGGGCACTGGAGCTTGACTTGGGCTGTTACTTGCTTGGCCATGATTCTACCTGAAGGTGCCCTGCCGCGCGCGCCGGACCAGGGTCACAGTGGGAAATACCCTTGGCATTCACGGGCCAAGGGGCAAGTTATCGTATGGCGCGGACCGGAAGCGTCCAGTTGGTTTGCTGGTTCACATTGCCAGGATCTGCCGCAAAGCTTCGGGCGCATCGGGCTGCAAGAACTCATTGGAGCCGCAACTGCCGTAGGCGAGCATCCTCGGCAGCACACCGGGAGTACTGTCGGAGTTGTCCAGGATCCAGTAACAGGTCGCCTTGGCTGCGAACCATCGAAGGTTCTCAAGTGATCTGGTATACCGGGCAGCGATTTTGTTTTCGGGCACCCCATGGCCACCGCGCTGGACTCTGGCTTTCACACGTTCCTTTGCAATCGACGGTGATTGCAGAAAGACGTAGATCAATCCGAACGCGCCGCCTCGCCAGGTTGCTCCGACAAGGCCTTGTCGCGGGCCTTCTGAAAGTGGGCGAGAAGCTTGTCTCGGAATTCGGGGGTGTTGTACTTCTTCAAAAACGCTGGGAGAAATGCATGGTCCTTGGACTGTTCATTGATGTCGGGAACAACTGGGCCGACGCTTCCATCACGGGGAAGTGTTTCAGTTCGAAGGGGCGGTTGCGTCACCATGGCGCTCGCTCTGAGTGAGGTGTTGGAATTCTAGCTTGGTGCGACTGCTGCTACAAGCTGAGCGCCACAGTCCACGCGAGTAATACCGTTGCCAGTCGCTTCCCGTCATTTTGAATCGGCCCGTTTTGCTGCATGACGCTTTTCAAGTTCGATCTCATATGCAGAGCCAAACATGTTCCATTCTTGCTGGGACAAGGCATCGAAAAAGGTTCTATCCCAAGTGCAACTCCATGCCGCCGCGCCGACAAGTTTTCCGTCTTTCGCCGTGATCGTCACCCCGGAGAAGCATAAGCCCTCCTGGTAATTCAACCTGATGTAGTTCTCAAAGCGTTCCACTCGAACCGGATTGGTGCTTGCAATGACTTCTTCCACATCATCGCCAGGATTAATTCTCTGGTGATACAGATCCTGGCAGACCGGGTGACACTCCCGGTGCATCCCGATGTAAAAATGGTAATCCCGGAAGCTCCAGATCCGATAATACTGTGCGGTCGCCAGCACGGAGAGAGCCAGTACAAGGAAAATCAGTGAGGCGTTACGAACCAAGCGTTTGGTGAAAAGACGTTTCATACAAGCCCACGCGCTTGTCGGTTCCAACTGCTAGACATCACTCAGACCTTATCCACCTGCCAGTATTCCAGCGAGTCGATCTTCACCGGGCGGCCCCAGAACTGGACTTCCACGGTGATCTTCGGCGTGTCGGTGTCGTCTTTGGCTTCCTCGATCAGGATCACTTCGCCCTCGGTGCCGGCGAAGGCGCCGTCGCGGAGGCGGACCTTGTCCCCCTTGTCGAGGTCGATCTTCACCTTGATCTTGGTCTTGCGGCCGCCGAGCTTTTCGTCGTCCTTCTGCGAGAGTTCGGTGCCGAGCATGATCGCGACTTCGCGGTCGCTCATCGGCGGCGGCGGCTTGAGCGGGCCGGTGGCACCGACGAAATCACCGACGCCGTTGGTCTCGCGGAAGACGTAGAGAATCTGATCGTTGAATTCGACCTCGGCCATCAGATAGCCGGGGTACTTCTTGCGCTCTTTGACGACGCGCTTTTCCTTGGTCTTCTTTTCGCCGTTCTTGGTCTCGACGACTTTCTTGACTTCCGTGATGCGTTCGACCGGGATGACGATCTGACCGAAGTACGGCTCGAGGCCTTCGATCTTGATCTTGCGGAGGATGGCGGCTTTGATCGATTCCTCGCGGGCGGTGGCCACTTTCACCACATACCAGCGTTTCTTGCTTTCCGGCTCGGCAGGCGTCGCCGGGGCGGCTGCGACGGGCTCGTCAGCGTCAGGCTCGTCCGACTCTTCGGTCACTTCGACTTCGGGTTCGGCCGTCGCTTCGCCTTCGGGCTCCGGTTCAGCGTCGGGGATTGGCTCCGGTTCGGGCACTTCGGGCGCGACTTCCTCCGCAATCGGCACGGCGTCGTCGCCGGTCGGCAGGGCTTCCGCTTCATTCACTGTCTCGTCAGGCGTCATCGCTATCCCCGGTAGCCGCAGGCTGAAGCCTGCGGAATGCAAACCCGATCAAACTACCACTTCTGCTGCTCGGTCGCCGGTGTCTGCTGCTTCTGCAGGCTTTCGAGATCGCTCTTGTTCGGGAGCACCCCGATGAAGCTCAAGCTCAACAGCCAGCCCCAGAACAGATCGATCACGAGCAGGAACGCCGTCAGCAGCAGCGTGGTCACAAGCACCACGATCGTATCCTGGATGAGCCGGCGGCGCGGCGTCCACGACACCTTGTTCATTTCCGCTTCGGTCGCGATCAGGAAGTCGGCGAACATCGGCATGTTCACGGCTCGCCACGCCAGCCAGAGAATCGCGGCTGTCAGCAGCAGCGGCACGGCGAACCGCTGATCGGCAAGCACCGCCACGGGATGATCGATGTACGGGATCCGCATGGTCAGATCGCCGGCCCCGAGAAGCTCCTGCGACATCAATGTGTACACGCCGCTCAAGCCCAGCAGCAGGATGCCGATGATGGTGTAGCGACGCATCTTGAGGCCTTGCGTGCGCTTGTAGGAGTAGGTGTGGAACCAACCCATGTCTTCGAGGCCGATCATCCACTCGCGGGCCGTGGCCGAGGTCAGGAACTTGAACGCGGCGAACAGCAGGCCGAGAGTGACGACTACGGCGATGATCTGACCCACCTGGTTGGTGAAGTTCAGTCCGACGGCGCGCCAGAGAAAAAAGACTGTGAAGATGACGCTGAGCACGACGAAGATCCCGCCGCGAATGCCGCGAGGTGGATTGGCCCCTGCGAGTTTGCCGCCGACGATGACGATACCGACGAGGGCGGCGATCTGAATGAGGACGCGGAAGAAGACGTTGACCATGCCGCTGCCGGGGAGCACCTCGGCGAGCAGTTTGGGGATACCGTAGCCGACGGCGGCGACGCCGACGAGCAGGAAGAGAGCCGCGGTGATGCTGGCGGGGAGCAATCGGTTCCCCGTGTTGACGGCTTGCGGTGCAGGGGCTTGTAAGGCAGTGGCCATGTCGATCCTTCGAGGAACTGAAACCGCTGTCCCTGTTAGCCGGACATGCGAGCGACGGACGTCACGATTTCCACCTGCACCGTCGCTTGCGCGTCCGGCTAACACGAGCAGGTGGGGAGGGAATCGAACCCGCAACCCCCGGTTTTGGAGACCGGTGCTCTACCGATTGAGCTACCCACCTAAACCCAATTCGGAATGCGGAATTCGGATTGCGGATGACAAGACTCGATCATCAGATGATCTCGTTTTGATTCCGAACTCCGAACTCCGCATTCCGCATTTTCCTAGGCAATGATCTTGGTCACGACGCCTGAGCCGACGGTGCGGCCACCTTCGCGAATGGCGAAGCGGAGGCCTTCATCCATGGCGACGGGCATGCCTTCCATCAGTTCGACCGTGATCTTGACGTTGTCGCCGGGCATGCACATTTCCACGCCGTCGGGGAGTGTGATGCTGCCGGTCACGTCGGTCGTGCGGAAGTAGAACTGCGGCTTGTACTTGGTGAAGAACGGCGTGTGGCGACCGCCTTCGTCCTTGCTGAGCACGTAGATATTGGCTTCGAACTTGGTGTGCGGCGTGATGCTGCCGGGCTTGGCGAGCACCTGTCCGCGTTCGATGCCGTCGCGCTCAATGCCGCGGAGCAGAGCTCCGACGTTGTCGCCGGCGATGGCGCTGTCGAGCGTCTTCTGGAACATTTCGATACCGGTGATGGTCGTCTTGACCTTGTCCTTGCGGAGGCCAATGATCTCGACTTCATCGCCGACTTTGGCCATGCCGCGCTCGACACGACCCGTGGCGACCGTGCCGCGGCCCTTGATGCTGAAGACGTCCTCGATGCTCATGAGGAACGGCTTGTCCTGCTCGCGGGGCGGGACTTCGATGTAGCTGTCGAGCGCGTCGGCGAGTTCGTCGATCGACTTCGGGCCGGGGGCGCTGTCGTTGGTGTAGTTTTCGAGGGCGTCCTTCGACTGACCGCGAATGATCGGGATCTCGTCGCCGGGGAACTCGTACTTCTTGAGCAGTTCGCGGATTTCGAGTTCAACGAGCTCGAGCAGTTCGGGATCGTCGACGGTGTCGCACTTGTTCATGTAGACGACCATGCGCGGCACGCCGACCTGGCGGGCGAGCAGGACGTGTTCGCGGGTCTGGGGCATCGGGCCGTCGTTGGCGGCGACCACGAGGATCGCACCGTCCATCTGGGCGGCGCCGGTGATCATGTTCTTGATGAAGTCGGCGTGACCGGGGCAGTCGATGTGGGCGTAGTGCCGTTCTTTGGTCTCGTATTCGACGTGCGAGGCCGCGATGGTCACGGTCTTGTTGGCGTCGCGGACGGTGCCGCCCTTGGTGATTTCGGCATAGCTCTTGGCTACACCGCCGAACTTGTGAGCCTGGCGGACGACGATCGCGGCGGTCAGTGTGCTTTTGCCGTGGTCGATGTGACCGATGGTGCCCACGTTCACGTGCGGTTTGGTTCGCTCGAATACGCCCTTCGCCATTGCAGTCTCTCCGAAAATCAAGCCATTGAGGAGGAAACGCCCGCCACATCGGCAAAGCGTCTATCGTTTACGGTTCCACCGCCCGTCGGGGGCCGAGAGCTGCTATTGGGATTTGAACCCAAGACCTCCTCATTACCAATGAGGTGCTCTACCAACTGAGCTACAGCAGCCAAATCCGTAGCGGTGTCTGCCCGTCATCCGGTTCAGACACTGTACGATTCATGCCAATATCGGCCAGAGCGGGAGACGGGAATCGAACCCGCAACATCTTGCTTGGAAGGCAAGTGCTCTACCGTTGAGCTACTCCCGCGTCTCGGGAAGGCGGAGGGCGGAAGGCTGAGGGCGGAACTGTCCTGGTCCGCCTTCCGCCTTCCACCTTACGCCTTACAAGATTGGGTAGGGAGGGATTCGAACCCCCGAACTCCGAAGAGGCCAGGTTTACAGCCTGGTGCAATTGACCACTCTGCCACCTACCCGATGACGCTCATCCCAAAAGCCAGCGCCGAGATTCGAACTCGGGACCTACGGTTTACAAAACCGTTGCTCTACCAGCTGAGCTACACTGGCGGACTCCCTCCGCGGGAAAATGTAAACTAGGTCTCTCGCACGATTCCTTCAAGTGCATCGCGCTCGAGAACAGAGCAATTTCGCTCCCACGAGGTTCACCCATGCGGACTGTCCTGCAACGCGTGTCGAGTGCGTCGGTCGTCGTCGAGAGTCAAACTGTCGGCTCCATTGCCCATGGCTGGCTCGTCCTGCTCGGCGTCGCGCCCACCGACACCATCCCCGATGCCCAATGGCTGGCAGAGAAAATCGCTTACCTGCGAGCCTTCAACGACAGCGACGGCAAAATGAACCTCGCAATCCACGACGTGAAGGGCAGTGTGCTCGTAGTGAGCAACTTCACGCTGTATGGCGAATGTCAGAAGGGTCGCCGCCCGAGCTTCACTGCGGCGGCACGCCCCGAAACTGCCTCGCCGCTGTGCGACGAATTCGTCAATGCGATCCGGGCTCACGGCGTGCCCGCGGCCACGGGAATCTTCGGGGCCGACATGCAGGTCAGTCTCGTCAACGACGGGCCGGTCACGTTGATTATCGATTCGCCCAAGAGATTCGTTGACGGAATTGAAGAATCCAAGTAGCATTTGCGAATCATGCCATTTCGCGTTCTGCCGGTTCTCGTGCTCGTCGCCGTCGTTCTCACGGGCGTGTTCCTGCCGCGCCCCGGCTCGGTCGGCGACCCCGACGTGATCCGCATCGTCAGCAGCCTGCCCCGCACCGGCAGTGCCCGCGGCCAGACCAACACCATCGTCGAAGGCATCCAACTCGCCTTGCACGAGATCGATCACAAAGTCGTACTCGGCGGCAAGACCTATCGCATCGACTACCTTGATCTCGATGACGCGACCGCGGCAGCGGGTCAGTGGACCGCGGAAGCGGAGATTTCCAACGCTCAACTGGCGGTCCGCGATCCGAACGTGATGGTCTACATTGGCACCTACAACTCGGGTGCGGCGAAGATCAGCATGCCGATTCTGAACAAAGCCGATCTGCTGATGATCTCGCCGGCGAACACCGCGGAGGGGCTGACCAAGCCGGGCCTGGGCGATCGCGCCGAGCCGATGTGCTATCGACCGACGGGACGTGTCAACTATCTCCGCGTGGTGCCGACCGACGACCTCCAGGGAGCATTGGGTGCCAACTGGGCACAGGATCTCGGCTGCCAGCGGGTCTACATCCTCGACGACACCGAAGTTTACGGCAAAGGTATCGCGGATCAGTTTGAGAAGCAGGCCCGCAAAATCGGCCTCGACGTGCTGGGACATGAGAGCATCGACGCCAAGACGCAGGAATTCTCAGCCCTGATGACCAAGATCAAGCAGACCAACCCGGACCTGATCTATTTCGGCGGCACGACCCAGACCAAAGCGGGCCAGGTGATCAAGGACATGGTCGCGGCGGGCATGGACAAAGTGAAGATGATGGGCCCCGACGGCTGCTACGAAAAAGCCATGATCGACAAGACGGGAGCGAGTTTCCTCGTCGATCGCTTTTATTGCACGTTCGGCGGCCCGACGCCCGACCGCCTGCTGATCGGCGATGGCATGAAGTTCATCCAGAAATTCAAGGCGTTTCACGGACGGGCCCCGACCGAAGCCTATGCGATCTACGGCTATGACTGTGCAGTGGTCGCTATCGAGGCGATCCGTGCGGCCGGGAAGAAAGACCGCTCCGCCATCCGGGCCGCGGGGATCGCTCTCGAAAACCTCTCCGGTGCCACTGGTATGAAGTGGTCGTTCGACGAGAACGGCGACACGACCATGCAACTGCTGACCGGCAGTCGCGTCATCTACACCATGGAAAATGGTGCGATCAAGAAGAACGCCAACGGCGAACCGATGGGGGAATACCAGTTCATGAAAGACCTGATCCCCCGCACCAAATAACGGACGCGCACACCGCATGTCGCTTGCCATCTTTGCCACGACCGACTGGGAAACCTTCGCCCAGTACGGCATCAACGGACTCAGCTTCGGGATGCTGATCGCACTCATCGCGCTCGGCTACACCATGGTTTACGGCATCGTCGAACTCATCAACTTCGCCCACGGCGACTTGTTCATGCTCGGCGGATTCCTCGCCTTCACCATCCTCACCGGTATGAAGATCACCGGGGAGAGCGAAACGCTCATGATCGCCGGGGGGCTCTTCCTCTGCTTTATCGCGGTGCCGATCTTCTGTGCCGTGCTGAACGCCTCCGTGGATTTCGCCGTCTACAAACCGCTCCGCAGCGCGCCCAAGCTCGCACCGCTCGTTAGCGCCATCGGGGTCAGCTTCATCTTCATGAACATCGGCCTCTTCTGGGGTGGCCCGCAGGATGTCAGCTTCCCCGACCTGATCCCGAATGACAATCTGATCCCGTCGGGCATGCTCGACGCGGAGTCCAAACTGCAGTTCACCGGGAAAAACCTGATCGTCTTCGCGGTCACGATCCCGCTGATGATCGCGCTGACGATCTTCGTACGGCTGACCACGCTCGGCAAAGCAATGCGGGCCGCGGCCCAGAACCCGACCGCGGCCAGGCTCATGGGCATCGACGTCGATCGCGTCATCGCCGTCACCTTCATGATCGGCGGCGGTCTCGCCGGGTTCGCCAGCATCATCTACGGACTCACTGTCAACACGCTCACCTACCAGATGGGCTTTCAGAACGGCCTGTATGCCTTCACCGCCGCCGTGCTGGGTGGCATTGGCAACATCCCCGGAGCCGTGCTCGGCGGCCTGGTGATCGGCCTCGTCTCCTCCTATGGTGCCGGCTACATCGGCCAGCAGTGGACCGGAGCGCTGATCTTCACCGCGCTCATCGTGCTGCTCGTCTTCCGCCCCTCCGGACTGCTCGGGACCCGTGTGCGGGAGAAAGTGTAACCATGAAAGGGCTCCCCACCTGGTCGTTCGTCCTGTTCGCGATCTTCGCGATCTATCCGTTTTTCCCGACCTTCGACGAACATTTTTTCAACCTGACCAACCGCAGCCTCGGTGATCAGTTGGGCGGGCTCTTCCTGTTCGCCGTGCTGGCACTCGCGCTCAATGTCGTGGTCGGCTACACGGGCCTGCTGCACCTCGGCATCGCCGCGTTCTTCGGTATCGGTGCCTACACCACCGGCGTGCTGCTGGCTCCGGTCTATCCGTTCAATGTCAATTTCTGGGTCGCCCTGCCGCTGAGCGTGGTGGTCGCCATGCTGGCGGGTCTACTGCTGGCGGCACCATCGCTGCGGCTGCGCGGCGATTATCTCGCCATCGTCACACTGGGCTTCGGCGAAGTCGTCAAATCCGCGATCAAGAATTTGCCCGAGATCACCCGCGGCACGCAGGGCCTCAGCCCGCTCGCACCCCCCGACGTCTACGGCGTGACCGTCGACTGGGCCCTCGACTATCGGCCCTTCTACTACATCTGCCTGCTTGCTCTCGTGCTGGTCTTCTATCTGCTGGGCCGACTGGAAAGTTCCCGTCTCGGTCGCGCGTGGGTGGCGATTCGCGAGGATGAACTCGCCGCGACCTGCATGGGCCTGAACACGGCGAAGCTGAAGCTCGCCGCGTTCGCGCTGGCCGCCGCACTCGCCGGGTTCGCGGGCAGCCTCTATGCGGTCAAGATGACCAGCACCGTCGGCCCCGATGCCTTCGACTTCAACAAGTCGATCTTCGTGCTCTGCTGCCTGATCCTCGGCGGCCTCGGCTCCCGCAGCGGTTGCCTGCTCGGCGTCTTCATCCTCTACGGCTTCGACTTCATCCTCTCGCCAATCCTCGACGGCTACGTGCAGACTTGGGTCGGGCCGGACAATAAAGCCACCTGGCAATCATTCTCCGGCTGGCGGCTGATCATCTTCGGAACCGTGCTCATCCTCGTGATGCGCTTCCGACCCGAGGGCCTGCTCCCCAGCGACCGCGTCAAGGACGAACTTCAGAGCGGAGGTGCCAAGTGAGCCTGCTCAGCGTCCGCAATCTCACGCAGCGCTTCGGCGGCATCACCGCGGTCAGCGATCTCACCTTCACCGTGGAACCGGGCCAGATCTACTCCGTGATTGGCCCCAACGGCGCGGGTAAGACCACCGTCTTCAACGCCGTCACCGGCATCTACACGCCCACCAGCGGCGACGTCGCCTTCGACAACCACGATCTCAAAAAACCACTCAGGCTGTTCACCGTGCTAGGCTGGCTTCTGATGGGCCTCCTCGTCGCCGGGCTGGCGTACATCGTGATGGCGGGCGTGCAGGATCTCTGGAGCGCGGCGATCCTTCGGCCCTACACCGCTGCTGATGCCAAGTTCAGCACCGACACGACCTTCACGGCCGTCAAGGACTATCTCAGCGGGCAGCCACTCATCGAGCCCAACGGCGAGGCGTGGAATGTCGTCAGCCTCGATGGCAAGATCACTTTCGGTACGGCGAAATCATTGGAAGCCGCCGAGACGCTCCGCGGCAAGGTAAAAGTGCAACCAGAATTCGCCGTCGTCAAGACTGGCGACACACCGCCGCAATGGCGGGTCGGCGACACCGATCGCACCTTTTCCGAGGACGAGAAAGCGGTCAAGTTCTCCCAGCAGGTCAAAGCCGCACAGCAGGCCGGGCCGCGGCTGGTGAAATCGACACTGCTCGCTGTCGTGATCGGCTTCGCCATCGGCACGTTGGGAGCCGCTTTCCTGTGGTTCCGCGCCCGACGCACACCCGATGTGATCAGCCACGGCGGGGTCGCCCGCACCTTTCAGAACATCCGGCTGTTCCCGTCGATGACCGTGCTGGAAAACGTGCTCGTCGGCATGGACCGCAAGCTCACAGCGCACCCCGTGATGCTGGCGCTCGGTCTGCCGCGGCACCGCAACGAGGAAGCCTGGGCTGCCGGGCGATCCCGCGAACTGCTCGATTTCGTCGGCCTGAACAGCCGCAAGAGCGAGTTGGCCAAGAACCTCCCCTACGGCGATCAGCGACGCCTCGAAATCGCCCGGGCCCTCGCCACCGAGCCCAAGCTGCTGCTGCTCGACGAGCCCGCTGCGGGGATGAACCCGAGCGAGACCGCCGACCTGATGGACCTCATCCGCAAGATCCGCGACAAGGGCGTGACCGTGCTGCTGATTGAGCACCACATGAACCTGGTGATGGGGATCAGCGACCGCGTGGCTGTGCTCGACTATGGCGTGAAGATCGCCGAGGGTTCACCGCAGGATGTCAGCCGCGATCCGAAGGTGATCGAGGCGTATCTCGGCAAGGAAGCAGTCCATTAGCGAGCGATCAATGTCCTTACTCAAAGTCGACATGCTGCGGGCCGGTTATGGCCCCATCGACGTGCTGCACGACATCTCGCTCGAAGTGAACGAGGGCGAGATCGTCGCGCTGATCGGTGCCAACGGGGCCGGCAAGACCACCACGCTCATGTGCATCAGCGGCTGTGTGAAGCTCCGTAAAGGCACAATCACGCTCGCCGATGAAGTCATCAGTGGCTTGCCAGCGCACAAGATTGTCAGCCACGGCGTCGCACAATCGCCCGAGGGCCGCAAGATCTTCCCGCGGCTCACCGTGCTGGAAAACCTTCAAATGGGTGCCTTCACCCGCAAGGACACGCAGGGTATCGCGGACGACATCGAGAAGTCGTTTGCGATGTTTCCCATCCTCGGCGAGCGCAAGAGTCAGGCTGGCGGATTGCTCAGCGGCGGGCAACAACAAATGTTGGCCATCGCCCGGGCACTCATGGCCCGCCCGCGGCTGCTGATGCTCGATGAGCCCTCGCTCGGTCTGGCTCCGCAGATCGTCGTGCAGATTTTCGAAGTCATCAAGGACTTGAACGCGAAAGGCATGAGCGTGCTGCTGGTCGAGCAGAACGCAATGATGGCCCTCAAGACGGCTCACCGCGGCTACGTGCTCGAAACGGGCCAAGTGACCATGGCGGACAAATCCGATGTGCTCCTGAACGACCCCCGCGTGCGGGCTGCTTACCTCGGGGAGTAGTTGCAATCAGACCTGCTTGACCACGATGCGCATGCCTTCCACCTCAATCACCTGGATTCTCGCGCCCGATTCGATGAAGCCACCCTCACTGACGACGTCGACGTATTTCTCGCCGAACTCGGCCATGCCGGCGGGGCGCAGTGGTGTGGCACTCGTGCCAATCGCACCCAAGAGAGCCGCCGCGTCCGCGACGCCGGGAAGATCGGCCTGGGATCCCGCGTCGGGGGGCGGTTGCAGCATCATGCGATTCGCATAAGGAATGTTCGGTAGATAGCGGGCGAGGATAAAGGCGATCACCGTCGCGCCAAAGAGGGCACCCACATACTGGCTGACGCGGCTGCCGAAGAGCATCCAATCCTCGCCGCTGCTCGGCACGCGGTCAAAGGTGGCCAGCCCGATCCCGCCGAGCATGAAGAAGATGCCCACAATGCCGGTGACGCCGAAGCCTGGGATCACGAACACTTCCAGCAGCACGAGCACGAGGCCGAGGAGGAAGACGAGCCCGCCGAGCACGGCGTTTTGCCCGGTGAATTGGCTCTGACTCCAGAAGACGAGGATGAAGGCCAATGCTGCGATGATGCCGGGCACCGTGGTGCCGGGGAGCTTCATTTCGAGAATCAGACCGACGAAGCCGATGACGACCAGCAGCACGGTGACGCCGGGAATGCGAAGGAAGGTCGCGAAGCGGTCGATGGCGCTGGGTGTGGCTTCTTTCACCTTCGCGGCGTCCAGCCCGTAGACTGCGTAGACACTGTTGATGTCGCTGTTGTCCACGACATGCCTGGCGAGGTTGAGTTCGGCGGCTTTGGTGGCATTCAACTTGAGCAGCTGGCCCTTGGCTTTCACTACACCGTCGCTGACCCAATTGGCTTTCTCCGCGTCGAACTGCTCCCGGGTCAGCAGTTTGCTGCGGCTGCGGTCGGTCGCCGAGTGCACACGCACGATTTCCAGATCGCGATCGACCATCCCTTCGACGATCAGTTCGGGATAGCCCTGCTTCTCAGCCAGACTTTTCAGACTGCGTTTGAGGAGGTCGACGCGGTCCTTGGGTGCGTTGCCGATTACGGGCTCGAAATCGCCGATTTCCGCTTCACGTGGCTCGGCATCCTTCGCGTCTTTGCGGCGGCTCATCACGATTTCACTGCAGCCGAGTGCGATGATCGCCGCCGTGTCGGGGGCACGATCGGGGATCACCGCGACGACCTTCACTGGATCGGGTTCGTCGCGAAGTTCGATCAAGCGTTCGGCTAGATCGGTGGCTGCGGAGATGTCACCACCGGAGCATTCAAGCACGAGGAAGAGCAGATTCCCCTTCTGCCGGCCGATTTCTCTGACCACCCGCAGGACCGACTCGCGGACAGCGCCGTCGATCGGCCCTTGCAGGACGTATCGGTACGCCACTGGAGCCCGGCCGTCGAGCGGATCGTCCCGCAGCGAAGAAGGTGCGAGCGAATACAAGCCAGCCAGCTCATTACGGGACTCCGCAGTGACACTGACCAAGCCGAGCAACTTGAGAGCATTGCTGTCGAAGACCCCCGCCATGCCTGGCAGTCCGAACGGCAGCGGCGTCGGATCGGTGATGACGATGCCTTCCTTTTCCAGCTTTGCCTTGTCGCGGAGATCGACGTAGTAGTCGGCTCCGTTTTTGGAGCCCTTGCCGAGGCTTACAGCCCGATCCATCATCTTGCGGGCGACGGCGCGATACTGCTCGCGGCCGGCACTCAGAATATCGCGATAGCCGGCCAGCACGGTCTCCCGTGGCGACTCCGTGCTGTTGGGAAAAATCTCGCCCAGCTTGGCACTTCGCGAAGTCACGATGTCCTGACAGGCAAGCACTGGCAGGACTGTGTGACCCGCGACGGGGGCAGAGAGATAGGCGATCGTCTGCAGGCTGCCCAAGCTCTGGATGTAATCCGCCAGCTCGAAGCAGGCACCGAAATCGGTGGTGTTGGCATCCTTGTCGCCGGGAGTAAAGTCGAAGACGACTTTTCGCACCGGGCGTGAGGGATTGTTGCGGGCGGCGTCCACGCGCAGCTTGATGCGGGCCACCACGTCGCTGGTGATCGGCGACGAGACACTGACAAACACGCCCTCTTCGTTCAGCGCGTTCTGTGCGGGAACCGCCGGGACCAAAGCCAGAATCACGACCAGAACAGCGGGAAATCGTGCGGACATCCGTGGTGAACCTCGTGCGTGATGCAATTATAAGCCGACATTGGCACCGTGCAAAAGAAGCGTGACTGTAAACACTTCGCAACACCTCGGGTTTTGCCGGGATCGGGCGCAATTCTGACGCGGCATGCGAGTGTGGAAAGCGGTTGCAACACCTGAGAACGCGAACTAGGGTTCGTCAGCATAATCGCTGTAATCGTTCCCGCCACCGCTAGGTGACCGATGTCCGTGCCCAATTCGTCCGCAGAACTGCTCGCGCTGATTCGCAAGAGCGGCATGGTCGAGGAATCGCGACTCGTCGGCTGGCTGAGCCGTCGCTCGGTAGGCCGCGGCGTGCCGGGCGACCCCCGCGAAGCCGCCGATGCCATGATTCAGGATGGCATCCTTACCAACTTCCAGGCCGAGCAGTTTCTGCTTGGCAAGTGGCGCGGCTTCACCATTGGCAAGTTCAAACTGCTCGAACGCGTCGGCGTCGGCGGCATGGGGCAGGTCTTCCTCTGCGAGCACATGTTCATGAAGCGGCGGCTCGCCGTGAAAGTCCTCCCTCCCGCCAAAGCTGAACACCCCGCCGCCCTCGGTCGCTTCTACCGCGAAGCGCGTGCCGCCGGGACGCTCGAACACCCGAACATCGTCCGCACGCACGACATCGATCAGGACGGCAATCTCCACTTCATCGTCATGGAATACGTCGACGGCTCGAACCTGCTCGAGATCGTGAAGAAGTTCGGCCCGATGGAGATCGGCCGCGCTCTCAGTTATACGCAGCAGATCGCCAAAGGGCTCGACTACGCATTCAAGAGCGGCATCATTCACCGAGACATCAAACCGGGCAATGTGCTGATCGACCGCCGCGGCACGGCCCGTATCCTCGACATGGGGCTCGCCCGCTTCTTTATGGACCAGACCGACAATCTCACGGTGAAGTACGACGACAAGATCGTGCTCGGCACCGCGGATTACGTCGCACCTGAGCAAGTCGCCAACAGCCACAGTGTCGATGTGCGGGCGGACATCTACGCGCTCGGGGCCACGCTCTATTTTCTGCTCGCGGGGCACCCTCCGTTCCCGACCGGCACCGTGAGCCAGAAGCTGATCTGGCATCGTACGAAGGAGCCGACACCGATCCGCCAGGTGCGGCCAGAGGTGTCGGAGGAACTGGAAACGATCCTGATCCGGATGATGGCCAAGGATCCGTACAAACGCTATCAGACACCCGCCGAGGTGCTGAGTGCGGTGGCTCCGCTGGTGCCGAAGCGAGTGGCGGCACCAGACCGAGCGGAGATGCCGCAGCTTTGCAGTGCCGTGACGGAAGGTCAGTCGACAGTGGACACTGTCAGCGACACCGAGCGACCGATTGTGGAGGAAGAAGTGGTGCTGGTGGGCGCGGGCTCGGCATCGCGTCCGGTGGAAGCCCGATTGGGGGGCA
The DNA here is from genome assembly GCA_041736785.1 of Limnoglobus sp. GTDB lineage: Bacteria > Planctomycetota > Planctomycetia > Gemmatales > Gemmataceae > JBGSSZ01. The sequence continues at coordinate 1,922 of JBGSSZ010000274.1, read as the reverse complement.
GTGTTGTGAAGCCGTTCGCCGCACCGTTTGTCGCGCCGTCGGCACCGGTGGCCCCGTTCGGACGCGACAATCGCTTGAGCAATCCGTTCCCGTCACCGGGGAGCCGCGGGCCATTTTCGGGCGGGACTTCCGCGGAGCATACGCCGCTGCCGCCAGCCCAGCCGCCCTTGCCGAACCGGGCGTCGCGGATGTCGTCAGTTCCGCAGCAGCCACCGCCGTCGCCCTATATCGGCGAAGCCCCAGTGGACGACGCGGCCCGTCGCAACATGGCGGCAGTGATTGCACTCGTGGCAGCTTGCCTAGTTCTGGCAGGCGGGTTGGCCTACTGGAAATACGGCGACAAACCGAAACCGCAGATTGTGCCGGCCCCTGTGCATTCCAAGTAACGCGGCCCGAGCCGGGGTTAAACCCGGCTCGCGGCGGTCTTAACCGGAATCATCTGCTTTTCAATTTCCGGCGGCCATTCAAAGGGCGACGCCAGGCTCTCGATCGTTGCACCAAGCTGGATAATGTTCGCCTCGTTGACGTGGCCGAGGCGTTTGCTGGCGGCCAGCATCAGCGTCGGCAGTCGCTCCGGCGGAATCCGCATCAGACGGCAGCAGGTGGCATCCACTGCCACGAGATCGGTGCCCATGATGATGGCGCCCATCGGCTTGGCGACGCCGTTGAGCGGGCCGTCCCCTTCCATCCCGATGATGCCATCGACAATCGCCAGATGCGGCACGTGTGTGCAGGCGATGTCGACGATGCTGTTGTGAATGCCGCGCCAGTGAAGCTCGTTCTTGGGCCAGCCGTAGCAGATGCCGGGCAGCGTGCCGAAGAGGTTTTTGAGCGACAGCGTCGCACCGGCCCAGTGATGCGTCTTCAGCTTCGGTAGCGACACGAAGACATCCGCGTTCAGCACAGTGCGCGAGAGATAGAGGTACTCGAGCCCGGTGGTGCGGCCGAGGTTCAGCGTCTTCACCGGCTCATCGTGGTTGATATCCACAAACCTGATCTTGTGCTTGCGGAGCACGTCGCCCAGGCCGCTTTCGTTGACGAGATACTGCACGTTCCGCCAGTGGCCGGGACCTTCCGCGACGACGATCTCCGCGGCCCCTTCGGCCTGAATCATCTGGATCACGCCATCGACGAATCGCGGATCGGTGTTGATGACCTTCTCGCGGTGGTACTCGACGAGGTTTGGCTTGAGGAGCACGCGCTTGCCCGCGAGTGGCAGGTTCTGGCGGAAGCAGCCGAACTGTTCCTTGAGCAGGTGAGCGATTTTCTCGCTGTCGTAGTCGCGGATGACGCCGATGTGGACGCCCGATTGCGGCGGCAGGGCACGCATTTTCGAGAGCCCTTTCACCATGACGCCGCGGAAGAAGGAGCCGACTTTCGCGCTCATGCCGCGGGCTTCCTGCTTCGAAATCTCGTCGCCGCCGCGGTTGGTCAGCGTCGGCTCGCCGGCGGCGACCTGCGGAGTGTCAGACAACCGGAACGGATTCCGCATTGCGATGCCGAGGGCCAGTGACGCCAGCGCGAGCCGCAGCGGACCGGCCTTGAGCCCCGGCGTCGCTTCCAATTCGATCGCCAGCGACTCGCGGATGCGTTGATCGAGCAGAGGCAGCGCAGCTTTCGTGGCGTCGTCGTTGGCGTGGGTCGCCAGGGCGATCTTGATCCAGCTGAGATGCTCCACGTCGGTGGTCTTCTCGCCATGCACGCGGAGGTAGCCTTTGGCGGCTTCGATCTTTGGATGGTCGATGCCCTGCAGTGCGAGGAGCAGAATCGCGGTCGGGCCGGGGATCGGTTCGGTCGTGCGGCCGAGCACGGTGCGGTTGCCATAGTTGGCTCCGCCAGTGTCGAACGCGCGATCGATCAGCAGTCGCAGGCCTTCCTTGACGCGGACGTGATCGCCCTTGCCCGCCGCCCGCAGCGCGAGG